>JAPLWD010000094.1 GCA_026396775.1 Candidatus Gribaldobacteria bacterium | reverse complement strand
TAGCTGCCATACTACTTGATCCATTGGAAGTTAAAACCTCTGATACCACTCTAATTGTATAAGGAAAATCATCAAAAGAAGGAATCACCGCTAGTAAAGCTTTTTCGGCCAACATCCCATGACCAATTTCTCTTCTACCAGGAGAATTTAACCTTTTAACCTCACCCGTTGAATAAGGTGGAAAATTATAATGATGCATAAACCGTTTTTTGCCCGAAAAATCCATCCCTTCTAATAACTGCTGATCGCCTGGCCCACCTAAAGTTAAAATAGACAGCACTCTGGTTTGACCGCGAGTGAACAAGCCTGTGCCGTGGGTGCGAGGCAAAATACCAACTTCCACGGTTAGATCTCTTACTTCATCTAAAGCTCGGCCATCGGGTCGTTTTTCTTTTAATAAGATATTCTCGTCCAAAACTCTTTCTTGTTCTAATTCAAAAATGTTTTTAGCATCAGCTATTTTTTCTTCCCCAAATTCTTGCTTGGTCATTTCCACTAATTCAATTTTAATTTGGTCTAAATCGCTTTGAGTTTTCTTTTTATCCTTTTGAAAAATAGCTGGCTCTAGTTTACCCTGCAAAGATTCAATAACCCTCTTTTGTAAAGACGAATCAACTTTAATGTCTTCCAATAAAGTCTTTTCGGGTTTAATACTTTGATAAATCTCTTGCTGAAAGTCAATCAACTGTTTTAAATAAGGTAAGGCAAAATCATAAGCCGCTAGGAACTCTTCTTGCCCCAATTCATCGGCTTTGGCCTCAATCATGTTAATTAAAATTTCCCCGTCTTGTTCCACCGCCGCTAAAACCATATCTAGTTGAGACTTTTCTCTTTGCTCGTACGAAGGATTCAAAATTAATTCTTCTTCAACCTTGGCCACCCTGACCACAGCCACTGGCCCTTGCCAAGGCATTGACGAAAGCATCAAGCTAATAGAGGCTCCCAGCAAACCTAAAACCGCTGGATCATCTTGTCCGTCCCAGCTTAAACAGGTAGCAATCACTTGCGCTTCCTTTTTAAAATTAGGTGGAAATAAAGGTCGCACCGCTCGGTCAATCATCCGAGCATTTAAAGTAGCTTCAGCCGTTGGCCGGCCTTCTCGCCGTACAAACCGAGAACCCAAAATTTTGCCAGCCGCATAAAACCTTTCCTCGTAATCACATGTTAAAGGGAAAAACCCTAATCCGGCCAATTCATTGCCCATTTGAGCTGTAGCTAAAATAGAAGTCTCTCCTAACTGTGCCAAACAAGAACCCGAACATTGGTCAGCCAATCCGCCAATTTGAATTTTCAGGGTTTTTTCACCCAATTTCATCTCAAAAAACTTTTTTTCTTTCATTGACTTGTATGCTCTAAGTTGCCAATTAAGAATTTCAAGTTAAGAGAATAGGTTATAACCTATCATTCCTAATTTCAAATTCATAATTAATCAACCCAAAGCTAAATTATTTTTGTACAAACTTTTTACTAACTTTATCAGACACTGACTTAATTAAAAATCTTTTAGAAACTTCACCTAAATCAATAAACTCATCCGCCACTTCTTTCAAAGCCGAGGAGGTTGTTTTATCGAACGCCATCACCTCTACTCTTTTACCCTGATTTTTAAGATATTCCACTAGGGGGATAAAATCACCGTCTCCCGAACATAAAACTATCACATCAACGGCCGGAGCCGTTCTAATAGCGTCAATTACAATACCAACATCCCAATCAGCTTTTTTTTGACCATCGTAAAATTCTTGTAAATCTCTCACTCTGGTTTCAATACCTAAGTTGCTCAAAGCATCAAAAAAGGGTTTTTCTTCACCGGTTTTAGTTCGCACCACATAGCCAAAAGCTCTGATAAACTTTCTACCAGCTACTGCTTGCTTAAGCACCTCTAAAAAATTAACTCTAGCATTATGCAAATTGCGAGCGGAGTGATAGAGATTTTGTACATCAATCAACACTTCCACTCTTTGTTCTTTTGGTTTCACAAACATAGCGAAATGGTTTTGAACCATCTCAATCTTTACTTTTTAAGCCCAAGTTTCTTAATAATAGCATTATACTTGCGCTTATTGTCCTGCTCTAAAAACTTAAGCAACTTTCTCCTCTTGATAACCATCTTTAAAAGCCCCCTACGAGAGTGCTGATCCTTAGGATTTTTCTTTAAATGACCTAAAATTTTCTGAATTTCTTCAGACAACAAGGCAATTTGCACTTCGGCTGATCCAGTATCAGTATCGTGCTGTTGAAAATTGCCAATTAGTTTTTCTTTAGCTTCTGTTTTAAGCATACCTTTTTTCTTGATAAAATTATTCTAAAAATTCTAAACGCCCAAAAAGAGAGCGTCAGCGAATCTCATTATTTAAAATACTACCACAACCCCGCCAATCCTGCAACCCTTTTCGCTCATTTGTGCCCCCAGCAGGAATCGAACCCGCGTCAACTGGTTAAGAGCCAGTAGCTTTACCACTAAGCTATAGGGGCTTAAGCCAAGCTGTTGGCTTAAGCGGGCAGTTTAGGCGGAGCTTGCTTCGCCGTTAAAAACTGTCCAGGGGCTGGCTTCCCAGCCAGCTACATTTCATCTGTTGTTTTTTGCTAAAATTACTGCCAGGCCGGCTTGTCGGGAACATTAATGGGGCAGGTAATCGAGAAAACTCCATTTGTAAAAACTTTGCTCAATGGATTATTGCTAGCCTTACCAAAAATAGCTAATACCGATCCCACTAAAATATAAGCCCCATAAATCAGAAAAATTCCAATCATCACATTTCTCATTAAAGTTTTGCCTTTTTGCACCATATTGGCACTAGCTCCCCCCAAGAAAAACATCACGCCCCCAATCACAATCATTAAAACCGTTACGGGTGGCACCAACCTTAGTAAAATAAAATTAATGATACTATTAATCATTAAAAAGGCATGACAAAAAGTGCAATAAACCATAATTTGAGCCCCATATGTAGCCGCTGTCTTGCATTGTTCTGGGCTTGCTGGGGTTGCTCGACTCGCTACATAGGTCAACGGCTTTCCACAAGGCACCATACCCTCATAGCAAACAACTTTTGGTGTGCATTTAGTTGTGTCTAAAGTTTTGGCTTTAGCGAAAAGTCCATCCCCTCCAATCCAGGGGCATTCATTAATCACATAGCTCTCCCAAGCCAAAGATACTCCGGGGCTAATCAACAAAAAAAGTACCGCTAAAACTGAAAAAATAATTTTAATTTTTAACAGCATTAAATTTATCTTACTTAATATCACAAAAATAGCAACGCTAATTTGTAACCAGCTCTTATGCTCCCGGAGGGATTCGAACCCCCATCATTGGTTCCGAAGACCAACACTCTATCCATTGAGCTACGGGAGCCTTGATACTACCTATTTACTTTAACAGATAATGCAACCCCCCGCAAGAAATTTGAAAAAATATACTATCGGCAAACAAAAACTTGCCCCCAAAGAAAAAAGTTGTTAGAATCCAAGCAAATCTAATTCGCTCTTATAAACCGTTCTTTTTAAAAGATGCTATAAAAAAGAGGTGAGAAAGATGACCGAAGAACAAATTGACGAAACGCTAAGGCTGTCCGAGCCTGTAGTCAAGGCAATAGCGAAAAAGTTTTCTGTGCCAGGGCTTGAATATGTTGATCTTCTACAAGTTGGCAGAATAACTGTCTGGCGCCTAGCGAAAGAAAGAAATATCCTGCCAGAAAATTTTAATGACTTTCTCGGTTTAATTAAAATCGTAATTAAACGGGCTTTCATCAACGAGCAGATAGCTGCTAAACGCCAGAAACGCAAACCCTTAAACGAAGCGACTAGTATCGATGCTCCACTTGATGAAAATACGAAATTTTCTCTCCAACAAATTCTAGCCGCTCCAACCGCTATGGATGCTAGTGAAACATTAGAAAGGCTAAAATCCATTGCATTCATAACAAGACACCCCGAAGCTATCAAAACTACTCTCTGGTTTTTAGTGGAAATGCTTGAGATAGAACATAGCGATATACCGAAAAAACTAAATAGCTGTTTATTCATTAAGATGAAGCTAGCTAGGTTCCTTAGGATTTTCTTTAGTAATTCACCCTTTCAAGCCATAAACTATGCTTGGCCAAAAGAATTTCTGCCACAACAGATGGCAAAAGCACCTATGAGATATTGGCAAGGGCAAAGAGGCAAAACAAGAGCAATCAAGGCACTTAGGTGGACTCTCGCTCAAATCAGTGATGATATTAGTGAATACCCTTTCTTA
>JAPLWD010000121.1 GCA_026396775.1 Candidatus Gribaldobacteria bacterium | reverse complement strand
GGTTAAAACTAAAAAGAGAATGTTAACTAAATTGAAAATTAAAAAAGAGCAAAAAGAGATAGGCGAAATAACAGAATTGACTTTTAACCAAACCTTGCAGTCGTATTTGGGAATTTTAAAGCATTGTGATGGTTATAATTTACAAAAAATTATTGAACCATACAAGACTAGGGCTTGACTAGAAGATTATTAGGATTACAATGAGATTACTAATTAGCAATTAAAGGTCTCGACTGCTAACTGTTAGAAACAGTGGCACTAAAAATAATTTAAAAAATTATATGCAAATCAAACCACTTTCGGACCATATTGTGATTGAGCCAATCTCTCAAGAAGAGAAAACTAAGTCAGGCATTTTTTTGCCTCAAACTGTAGAAAAAGAAAGGCCAGAACAAGGCAAAGTAATAGCTGTTGGTCCTGGCAAAATGTTGTCCTCGGGTAAGCGAAGTGAAATGGAAATAAAAAAAGGTGATATAGTACTTTTTTCTAAGTACGGCCCAAATGAAATAAAGGTTGAAGATAAAAATTATTTAATCGCTAAATTAGAAGATATTTTAGCTATTTTAGAGTAATATGGCAAAACAAATATTGTATTCAGAAGAAGCTAGACAGAAGTTGAAGGCAGGCGTGGATAAATTAGCCAATGTGGTTAAGGTTACCTTGGGTCCTAAGGGGCGCAATGTAGTTTTAGATAAGGGTTACGGTGGGCCTACTATTACCAATGATGGTGTGACGATTGCTAAAGAAATTGAGTTGGAAAACAGAGTGGAAAATATGGGGGCTGAAATTATTAAAGAAGTGGCCTCCAAAGCCAATGATACTGCTGGCGATGGCACAACTACGGCTGTAGTTTTAGCTCAAGCCTTGGTTAGCGAGGGCTTAAAAAATGTGGCTGCCGGTGCTAATCCCTTGGCGATTCGCAGGGGAATTGAAAAGGGCAAGGATATGGTGGTAGAAGCTTTAAAGGCAATGTCTAAAAAGATTTCTAGTAAAGAGGAGATTGCTCAAGTGGCCACTATTTCAGCTGAAGACGCTGAATTAGGTAATTTAATTGCCGAAGTAATTGAAGAAGTTGGTAAGGATGGGGTGGTTACCGTGGAAGAATCGCAAACTTTTGATCTATCCAAAGAAATTGTTAAGGGGATGCAGTTTGATAAGGGCTATATTTCTCCCTATATGGTGACTAACCCAGAAAAAATGGAAGCGGTTTTAGAAGAGCCAATGATTTTAATTACCGACAAAAAGATTTCGTCGATTCATGATATTTTGCCTTTGTTAGAAAAAATTGCCAAAATGGGTAAAAAAGAGATGGTGATAATTTGCGATGATTTAGATGGCGATGCTTTAGCCACTTTGGTGGTTAATAAACTAAGAGGAGTTTTAAATGTTTTAGCTATTAAGGCTCCTGGTTTTGGAGATAGAAAGAAAGAAATGATGGAAGATATTGCGGTGGTAACTGGTGGTACAGTGATTGCTGAAGAAAAAGGTTTGAAATTAGACGCCACTGAACTAACAATGTTAGGCAAGGCCAGAAAAATAGTATCTACCAAGGAGGAAACTATTATTATTGGTGGTAAGGGCGATAAGCAAAATATTGAAACCCGGATTGGGCAAATTAAAAATGAAATTGCTCGCAGTACCTCGGATTTTGATAAAGAAAAATTGCAAGAAAGATTGGGCAAATTATCGGGAGGCGTGGCTGTAATTAAAGTGGGTGCTTTAACTGAAGTGGAACAAAAAG
>JAPLWD010000095.1:1010-3445 GCA_026396775.1 Candidatus Gribaldobacteria bacterium | reverse complement strand
CTGCTGGTAGTATTCGGCAGTTAGATCCCAAGGTGGCTGCTCAAAGAAAAATGGATTTTTATGCTTGGGACTTAGTTTCTGACTTACAACAAAAGAAACATAGTCAAGAGCATTTGATTTTAAAATCTTTAGGGTTTAAAGTTCATCAATCAGCTAAGAGGTGTGCTAACTTAAGTGAAGTTTTTGAATACCATCAACACTGGATGAAAAATCGTGAAACTTTGCCTTTTGAGATTGATGGGGTGGTGGTGCAGGTTAATCAGAATAAGATTTTTCAAAAGTTGGGAACAGCCGGAAAGTCTCCAAGGGCGGCGATTGCTTTTAAATTTCCCCTAAGGGAATCTCAAACAATAGTGCAGGATATTGCTGTTCAAGTTAATAGAACCGGAGCCATCACGCCTTTAGCCATTTTAAAGCCAGTGGCGGTTGGCGGGGTGATGGTGGCTCGAGCCACCTTACACAATGAAGATGAAATTAAAAGATTAAACCTTAAAATTGGAGACACAGTTATCGTTGGTAGGGCAGGTGATGTTATCCCAGATATTTTGAGGGTTCTAGTTGAGTTAAGAACGGGTAAGGAAAAAAGTTTTAAAATGCCCAAGCGCTGCCCAGTTTGCGGGACAGGTTTAATTAAAAAAGACTTAGATGTTATTCTAAGATGTCCCAATCAAAAGTGCAAAGCCAGGTTACGCCGTTATTTTTATTATTTTGTTTCTAGGCCGGCTTTTAATATTGATGGTTTAGGACCTCAAATTATTAACCAGCTTTTAGATTATGGAGTAATTTCCGATCCAGCTGATTTGTTTAAAATTAAAGAAATAGATTTATTAGGATTAGAACGGTTTGCTACTAAATCAGCCGAAAACTTAGTTTTAGCTATTCAGGCTAAAAAAGTTATTGAATTACCTCGCTTTCTTTATGCTTTAGGGATTGAAGGGGTGGGCGAGGAAACAACTTTAGACTTGAGTAATTATTTTTTAGATCTAGCTCAACTAGAGAAAGCGAGCCTAGATGAATTATTAAAAATAAAAGACATTGGGCCTAAAACCGCTCAGAACATTTATGACTTTTTCAAAACCAAAGATAATCTTGCATTTGTGAAAAAACTTTTTGAGGTGGGGGTTAAAATTGAACCTTTTACCCGAAAGTCGCAAAATTTAAAACTTTTTGGTAAAACCTTTGTTCTAACTGGAACTTTGAAATCTTTGTCTAGAATTAAGGCTAAGGGAATGATTAGAGAATTGGGAGGTGATGTTTCGGAGTCGGTTTCTAGTCAGACTAGTTTTGTGTTAGCAGGAGAGAATTCAGGTTCAAAACTAGATAAGGCTAAAAAATTAGGGATTCAGGTTCTTGATGAAAAAGAATTTTTATTACTTATAGAGTAAGTATGCAACTAGCTAATATTCTTAAATTTTTGAAAAGGATTGATTGGGCTCTTTTAGCGCCAGCTTTTTTTTTAACCATAGCTGGTTTGATAGCCATCTATAGTTGTTCTTTAACGAGTCATAGTTTTTTAAGTTTTTCTAAACAGCTTATTTTTTTTGGCGGGTCTTTAATTTTGGTAATTGCCTTACAGTTTTTTGACTGGCGTTCTTTAAAAGTTAATTCCTATTTAGCTTTTATCTTTTATGTTATTGGAGTTTTGTCGTTGGTGGGAGTTTTGTTTTTAGGTACAACCATTAGGGGAAATCAGGGTTGGTATAAGCTAGGGCCGGTTTCTTTAGAGCCAGTGCCGTTTGTGGTTATTGCCTTAATTATTGTTTTAAGTAAGTATTTTTCAAGTCGCCATACCGAATTATCTAGGCTAAGGATTGTTTTTTTCTCGGGCTTGTATGTTTTAATTCCGGTGGGCCTAGTACTCTTACAACCGGATTTGGGTTCGGCTTTGGGTCTTTTGGCTATTTGGCTGGGCATTATTATTTTTTCAGGAATACGTTGGCGTCATTTGTTACTTTTAGCGATTATTTTTTCAGTTGTTTTCGCTTTAGGTTGGGCCTTGTGGCTCAAGGATTATCAAAAACAGCGGATTTTAAGTTTTTTAAATCCAGAAACAGATCGGCAGGGGGTTTCTTGGAATGTTAACCAATCTAAAATTGC
This sequence comes from Candidatus Gribaldobacteria bacterium, assembly GCA_026396775.1. GTDB lineage: Bacteria > Patescibacteriota > Minisyncoccia > Minisyncoccales > CG1-02-41-26 > JAPLWD01. The sequence goes on along the minus strand of JAPLWD010000095.1, from coordinate 1,348 downwards.
AATTGGATCAGGCGGAATTTTAGGTAAGGGCATTGGCAAGGGTTCGCAAGTGCAGTATGGTTTTTTGCCTGAACCAAAAACTGATTTTATTTTTTCAGCTCTAGCGGAAGAAACTGGGTTTGTGGGGGTAGTTTTACTTTTTGGCGCATTTTTGGCTGTTTGCTGGCGAGTTTTAAAAATTGCTTTTTTGGCTCAAGATAATTTTACTCGGCTGTTCGCTACGGGTTTGGTTTGCTATCTTTTGTCCCAAGAATTTATTAATGTGGGGATGTGCTTGGGTCTTTTTCCGGTGGTTGGCATTCCCTTGCCTTTTGTTAGCTACGGAGGGTCACATCTTT
>JAPLWD010000095.1:0-987 GCA_026396775.1 Candidatus Gribaldobacteria bacterium | reverse complement strand
TTTGCCTCTTATTTAATCTTGGGTATTCTTTCGGCCTTACAAAGAAAGTTTTAGTGAGTTTGTTTAAGATTTGCCTTAGCCAGTAAAAAATGTTAAAAGTAACCATTAAACATTAATTTAATTAAATTATGAAAACAAAAGAAATTTTTGAGTTAGCTTTAAAAATGGGACGGGAAGCTGATTTAAGGGGGTCAGAGAAGGTTGGCAAAGTTTTAGCCCAGAGGGAAAAAGAGTATGGAAAGTTAGACGATAAAGCCAAAGCAAAATACGACCAAGACAAATTAACTAATCCTTACTTGGATTCTAGGATCTTGAATGTGGGTGAAGATAAGGAGATTAAAAAGGTTTTGGTGGGGATAGATATGGAGCCAGCTGAAATAATTTTGGCTCAAATGCTGGGGGATATTGATTTGGTAATTGCTCATCATCCAGAAGGTATTGGGCTAGCGCACCTATCAGATGTAATGGAATTACAAAGCGAAGTTTTAAGTCAATATGGCGTGCCCATAAATGTAGCTGAAGGACTGATGAAGGTTAGAATCTCGGAGGTGGCTCGCGGAATTAATGCTGCCAATCACAATCGAGCAGTGGATACAGCTCGGCTATTAAAAATAAATTTTATTTGTACTCATACACCTTGTGATAATTTAGCCGCTAACTTTTTAAAAGAAAAACTAGAAGATAACTCTGATTTGGAAAAGGTAGAAGATGTGTTAGATCTCTTAAAAGAAATACCAGAATATCAGGAAGCGGCCAAAATTGGAGCTGGTCCTAAAATTTATTCCGGCAGTCCGGAGAATTCCTTGGGCAAGGTGGCGGTTACTGAAATTACAGGGGGAACAGAGGGTTCACCCAAGCTTTATGAAAAGATGGCTCAAGCTGGCATTGGAACAGTGATTGGGATGCATTTATCTGAAGAGCACCGCAAGGAGGCCGAAAACGCCAACATTAATGTCGATCCAGAAAAGGAGCCAATTTAGACGAAAA
>JAPLWD010000034.1 GCA_026396775.1 Candidatus Gribaldobacteria bacterium | reverse complement strand
TTGTTGCGGTGCCTGATATTCGAGTGGATCAGCTGGCAGTTTTGACTCATTCGGCTAAAAAAGTTTATACGGCTTTAGAGTTTGTGGACATTGCTGGCTTGGTAAAGGGGGCGGCTAGTGGGGAGGGCTTGGGTAATAAATTTTTAGCTAATATCAGGGAGGCTGATGCGATTGTTTATGTGTTGAGAGCTTTTAATAATGGCAATGTGGTGAATACTCAAACCTCGGTGGATATTTTGCGGGATAAAGAAATTTTAGACACTGAATTAATTTTAAAAGATTTAGAAACTCTTCAAAAGCGGTTGGGAGCTTTGGAAAGAGAAAGCAAGTCAGGCAAAAAAGAAGCTCTCAAAGAATTGGAAGTAGCTAAAAAGGTGCAGGGGTTGTTGTCGGCTGGTCAGATTTTAAGCGAAATGGATTTTTCAGTGGAAGAAAAGATGATCCTAAAAACACTGTGTCTTTTAACGATGAAAAAACGGCTTTACTTGATTAACGGAGTCGAAGATGATTTTTCAAGTGAAATTCAAAATGTTTTTAATCAAAATAACTGGCCCTATGTGGTGATTGATATTTTAACCGAGTTGGAGGCAGCTGATTGGAACGAGGAAGAAAGGATTAATTTTGGTTTGAAAGCCCAGTCGGGTTTAGAGAGTTTAATTCAGAAAGCTTATGAGGCTTTAGATTTAATTACCTTTTTAACTACCGGGCCAGATGAAACTAGGGCGTGGACTTTAAAGCGTCAGCAAAAAGCGCCTCAAGCGGGTGGAGTAATCCACAGTGATTTTGAGGAAGCCTTTATTAAAGCCGAAGTGATTAACTGGCAAGATTTATTAAAAGTATGCTAGAACCAAGGGGCTTTTGCGCACCGAAGGTAAGGAATACATTGTGCAAGATGGCGATGTAATTGAAATCAAAGCCGGCAAGTAATGGGTTATCAAATTAAAAGATTTGAACACTTTGGGGGAGAGTTTACACTAATTTTCTCCATGATATAATTATTATATATTAATTTTTATATGGAAAATGAATTTTTACAAAAACAAAAAGAAAGCTTTACGGAGTTTACAGACGATGTTTCAGAAAAGTATCTAAGGGAGCTTGGGATCGTTGATTTAGACGGATTAAAAAGTTCGAATCCAGAAACAGAAAAATTACCTTTTAAGGGGGGAGACAATATAGAGGAGCTCGGCAAAGCGCTTGATTTTTTTAGAAAAAATTGTCAGCCTCGCAAAGTTAATGTCGGCCTTGGCAAACTTTCTGTAATATTAACTTATAATCCTGAATTGTATGCTAATAATATGGGATGGAGCACGGGGGAAAACAATGCGATGTATGATGCAACAGAATATGAGACTGACACCACCAATTATTGCGTTGAATATCGCCTAACAGATGCGGTACTTGAACCTGATCAAAAATGGTTAAAGGAAGCTGAAGCAAGCGCTCAGCAAAAGATAGGAGAAGCTATACAGAGTGTTGTGGACAATTTAAAGCATAAAACACGAAGATATGACGAAACGCATCGTTATTACGCTAGTTGGGTTGACGGCTATAAGGAGAAAATAGAAGAAATTAAACAAATGTCTTTTGAAGATAGGGGAAAACTTTTAGATGATTTCGTAGTTAATACAAGGAACGATATAGTACAAGATGGCGATGAGGAGCAATTAGTGAAAAGGTTGCTATGGGAGAGAAATGAATTTGCGCCACGCAGATTAGATGAAATAATTAAGAATCTCCCCATTGTTAATTATGGACAGATTACTTCTGACGGCGAAATCACTTGGTTTGGCTTGCCTGTGAATCGTAGCCCTATGTATAAAGGGGTCTATGACGAGAATAGACGAAAATATTTTCCAAGGGAAGTGGTGGGTAAATCTATTTATGAAGTGGAGTATAAATATGATGATAGGTTGAAATTAAGTGTTTGGCTTGATAACCATGAAGAATATTTTAATACTCTAATGCGCTACCAAAAGGGGAATGGTTTGCCGGAAATAAAGATCAAAGAAACAAATGAATCCAAGGAACAATTAGAGCAGAGATTGGGCAAGTCCGCAGGGCTTGAGTGGGTGAATTATCTAGAAAGTTGGATGGTGAATGTTGAGGAAGATATGTTATTTTTATCGGTAAAACCGCGGGGCGACCAACAATCATTGTTGGTCTGCGTAGAAGAGGGACACGGCTACAAATTTAAGGATGTTTGTAAAGTAGTTGATTTTATTATAGAAAAAGGGTTTGTTATAACTAATGGTGTAAAAAAAGCGTTGATTGAACAAGCTAGCGATTCAAAATATATAAATAAGATAGAGCAGTTGCTAGTTAAAAAAGATATTTATTCTGTTGACCCGATGGCCAAATTTGAATTGCCTTTTGAAAAATGGGATGAGGGAATAGAGCTTCCCCAAAACGAAACAGAAGATATGGCTTATGAAAATAAGAATGAGAATGTTTCCCCAGAAAAATTATTTAAAGAGTGTTTAAAAATTTTTGAACAATATAATCTTGGAAAGGATAATGACTATGAAAAACAAATTGAAGATTATCACCAATACTATGGTTTGAGTTACGATGATTCCAAAATTATTTTAGAAACTATCAAGAATGCCAAGGAATCTTTAGATGGACATCAGGCCATAGCGCTCGCCCCTTTAGAAAATATAAAAATACTATTAGCGAATGGCGCGGAATATGGTAAAAAACTACTTGAGTGCTGGGGCGAGGTTGATAAGAAGATTGAAGAATCTTATTCGCGCTGTCCTTTGTGCGAGAAGGAATTTCAAGAACCTACAAAGGGTCGAAAGGCTATTAAGGAGCGTTTGCGCCAATTTTGTCAGAAGTCATAACCAATGAATGCAAGTTGGTGGCGCAGTTATTTTGTAGCGATGGCGGAGGTAGGACTTATAGCAGAGGAGATGTTTATTTGTATACTAGTAAAGGACTAAACTACGAATATAAGCCAGAACAAATTTGGGAAAATTATAATTTGTTTAAATCTTTAGAGTTTAAAGATTACTCTAAGGTTAAGCCGAAGACGACGGGGTGAGTAGCAGGAATGGTTCACATCACTTAAAGAATATCAACGGTTTTGTCAGTTAGGTTGATTGGGCAAGTTTGTTATTGCGAGTGAGCTTGAGCTGGCGAGGGCGAGCGTGGCAATCTTTTAGCTTGAGATTGCTTCGTCGCTTCGCCTACTGGCTACGCTCCTCGCAATGACAGAGGGTGGTGTTACGCTCTATCTTCGCAATGACACATCATAAAGTATATGGGTATTAAATATCAAGCGGTTTTATTTGATTTTGATGGGGTGATTGGCTCGGGGTATTTTTATGCTGGGTTAAAAAAAGAGGCTCCTTTGGTTTATAATTTTATTGAAGAAAATGTCTTTGGTTCGGTATCGGGTAAAATAGATCAATGGATGAAAGGCCAGCTAACTTGGGCTCAAGTCAATCAGCTCATTGCCCAACAAACCGCCTTTGACGAGCAAAAACTTTATGAGTATTTAGTTGAAAGTATTCAACAAATGAAAATAGAAGTTAGGCTTTTAGGGCTAGCTAGCCAATTACAAGAGAGGGGTGTTAAAGTGGCTTTGGTAACTAATAATATGGATATTTTTAATGAAGTAACCATTGATCGCCATCAGCTCGCTGATTTTTTTCCGGTGATTGTTAATTCTTGTAATTATGGATTGTTAAAACACGAAAATAATGGAAAGCTTTTCGAAATCACTTTAGAAAAATTACAACATAATTCTTTCAGTGACATTCTATTGATTGATGATTCAGTTAGAGCCACCCAAGCTTTTCAGGGCAAAGGCGGATCAGCATATACTTATACTAACTATGCGCAATTTGAACCGTGGTGCAAACAAAACCTCGTTGATTAGCCAAGAAATCACTTGGCTTTTGAATGAGAAATATAAAGGCAAGGTAGTTTTGGAGGCTAAAAAAGATATTGAGCGTTTAAAAGCAGGCGAGCCGGTAGATTATTTAATTGGTTTTAAAAAGTTTTTAGATTGTAAAATAGACTTAAGCTTTAAACCTTTAATCCCTAGAGCGGAAACCGAGTTTTGGGTTAAGCAAGCAATTGAGGAGGTAAAAAAAAGAAAATCCAAAGTAAGAATAAAATGTTTGGATATGTTTGCTGGGTCGGGGTGTTGCGGGATTGCGGTGTTAAAACAGCTTAAAAATAGCCAGTGCGATTTTGTGGATATTGACGATAACTGTTTGAAACAAATCAAGCTGAATTTAAAATTAAATGGCATTGATAAAAAAAGATTCAAAGTGATTAAATCAGATGTTTTGGAAAAAATTAAGGGGCAGTACGATTTAATTTTAGCCAACCCACCCTATATCAGTTTTAAAAATAAGGCTAAAATTCAAAAATCTGTTTTGCAGTATGAGCCTCAAACAGCTCTTTTAGCCAAAGATAACGGTTTATTTTTTATCAAAAAGTTTATTCAATTGGTCAAGAATTTTTTAGCTAAAAATGGTATAATTTATTTAGAGTTTGACTCGGCTCAAAAAAAAGATCTTGAAAAATATTTAAAAAAACAGGGTTTTAGACAATTTGAATTTTATCGCGATCAATTTAATCAATGGCGCTATCTGAGAGCTAGCTAGGTTGTCGTTGCTGGCGACTGGAAGGAGTGGTCTTGAGATTGCTTCGTCGCTTGCCTGCTGGCTAGCTCCTCGCAATGACTAAATCGCAGAGGGTCTTGTGTTGTTGGATAAAATAATTACAATAGAGTACATTGCAATAAAAGAACCTTAAATGTCGAACTAAAATTTTTTTGGGGTTGATAATTTGGTTTTTAATAAACTCTCTATGAGTAGTTTTGTACCTTCTAAAATGTTTTTTACTAAAGGAGTGGGCGTTCATAAAGATAAGCTGGCTTCTTTTGAAATGGCTTTAAGAATGGCAGGGATTGAAAAATGTAACTTAGTTTGTGTTTCTAGTATTTATCCACCTAATTGTGAAACTGTTTCGCCTCAAGTTGGCAAAAAGCTTTTAAGCCCTGGCCAAATTACTTTTGTGGTTTTAGCCAGAATGGACACTAATGAGCCTAATCGCTTAATTACTTCAGCCATTGGGCTAGCTTTGCCCAAGGATCAAGCAGAGTATGGTTATTTATCCGAGCATCATTCTTTTGGCGAATCCGCTAAAAAGGCGGGTGATTATGCTGAAGATTTAGCTGCTACGATGTTAGCCACTACCTTGGGGATTGAGTTTGATTCTGATACGGCTTGGGATGAGAGAAAACAAGTTTATCAGGCTAGTGGTAAAATTTTTAAAACCAATAATATCTGCCAATCAGCTTTGGGTAATAAAGATGGCCTCTGGACAACTGTAATAGCTGTCGCTGTTTTTGTTGCCTAGATAGGGTAGTAATATTTATTTTTAAGACTAGGCATTAAATTAGGGCTTGTAAAAAAATAAAGTTATTAAGTTTAAAAATATGACTAATACAAAATTTACTATAGTTGTAATATTAATTTGTATTCCGTTCGCCTTATTGATAGCGTTGGTAGGTTCTTTTGTTTGGAAAAGCCCTGGGGTTATGAATTCTGTCATTGATAACAAAGTTTTGCCAAATGGGAATGAGGTGGAAAAAGTGGTTGAGCCTAAAAAAACTCCCTCTAATAACAAGGGAGAAGAAAATGTTGTTGCCAATCAAAACGTGCCCAGTAGCCAGGTAGATACTAGCGCATGGAAGGATTATAAGAGCGAGATTGTCGAATATAATAATCATCGGAGTTGGCAATATACCGTAAAGTATCCTAATAATTTTTTTAATTCCTATGAAAGTAAAAATGTGATAGCGAAGTCTTTAATTGGAACGTATTTTATGGATGTTTCCCTGGATAGTGCTCTTGCGGGCAAGCTTCCTTACTTTGAATTGAGTATTGCGGAATTGGGTGGCGGTCGGGATTATAGTGGCCCAGAGGGTAGAAAATTTTTGCAGGATTTAGTGGTCGGATTTTTTCAGAAAGAAAATCCAAAATTTGAATATACTATTTATGATAGATTAATAGGAGGAGTCAAGGCCGTTTGTTCTGATTTTAAGAATATTAAAGTTGCCAGTTTGATATTGTCTACGAAATCGTATAAAGAACAACAGGACGAAAAAAATTGGACAGATCGAAACGGGATCTTTTGTTTTCTTACCCCCTCTCTTAACAATCTAGAAAAAAAGTACCATTTTATGATTCAACTTTATTATTCCCCAGATAAGGGAACAGAAAGCAAGAGCATTTT
>JAPLWD010000016.1 GCA_026396775.1 Candidatus Gribaldobacteria bacterium | reverse complement strand
CTACTGGGGATCTTTCGGGGTGGGTGCGGGCTTGTTCGGTGTTTACAGCTGGAACTTGCTCGGGCGCTTTGCGATCAGCTTCAGACAGAGGCGGTTGGGATGGCTGGATTAAACTGCGAGGCACAGCCACAGATGGTAGCTCGTATGGTTTAAAACTTAATTTTGCCACCAAAGAGTTTGAAAACTGGGCTTGGGGGGGAGGCAGTGAGGATAATAATAGTGATAAAGCTGTAATCGGGTGGGTTAGTTTTAACTGCAAAAATCGCTTATCCTGCGGAACAGTGCCTTATACAATCGCAACGCAAAATTTTCCACCCAAGGCCACTCCAATTCAGTATTTAGCAGGAGATTATTGTAAGCCAGCTGAATCCTTAAGAGGGTTTTTTCAGTGGATCTTTACCGATCCAGACGCTACGGATAATCAAGATTCTTATAAAATAGAAGTTGACACGGACGCTGGATTTGTTGCTCCTATTGCGCTGACAAAAAATGGTAGTAGTACTGTGGCGAATGGTTTAATGGGTACAGGGGCTTTAGATACACCCCTACCTTCTTATGGAACTACTTATTATTGGCGGGTAACGGTTTGGGATAATTTGGGCTTGGGTTCAGTGGCAGCTGTTGGAATTAACTTTTCTACTCCAGCGCACGCTTATCCTGCTCCAAACTTTACCTTAACGCCACCCAAACCAGGTAAAGACGAGGTTGTCCAGCTTTGTGCTACCAATAACAATGCCAATTGGACTTTTGAAGAAACTTTGAATAATGGAGCTACCTGGCAAGCCTCCCCGGTAACTTTTGCCAATAGCACTAACAATAGCTCTGAAAATCCGGCGATTAAATTTACTTCGGCTGGTTCGAAAAGAATTACCCTAACAATTAACGATGGCTTGGGGGAATGCTCAACAGTACCTAAGGGTTTAAAAGTGATTGCTATACCTCGCTGGCGAGAAGTTTCACCTTAAAACTTTATTCTTTATTTAATTAACAAAAAAAGCCTTTCCCTTTACTTAGGAGGCTTTTTTTGGTAAATTTAATTATATTACACTGTTTGTAATTGGAAGTTAATCAGAGAAATTTGGATAGTTTTATGAACGACCAATTTTTCATTTTTTATGACAAATCAGTTTTTATTCCTAGGAGGAGGGTTTCTTGCTTTAATTGTGGGGGCTACTTTGGGCTATTTTACACGCCAGTCAATTGCTAGAAAGCAAACCGGTAGTATTGAGGCTAAGTTACAAAAAAAGATTGCCCAGGTTAAGCAAGAATCAGAAGACACAATCAATCAAGCCAGAAGCCAAGCAGCTAAACTAATTAAGGAAAGCCAAATAGAGGTAGACGGCCGACGAAAAGAAATTTTACAAACCGAAAGATTGCTTTTTAAGCGCGAGCATTCTTTTGAGCAAAAGGTGAGTGATTTTGATGGCAAGGAAAAAGAATTTGACTTGCGGGTTCAAAAATTAAAAGAAGTTAAAGAAAGGATAGAACAAGTTAAACAAGAAACCGAGCAGGCTTTAGAAAGGGTGGCGGGCTTGTCTGAACAAGAGGCTAAGGGTGAACTGTTAAAAGAGGTAGAAAAAGATTACGAAAAAGACATTATTTTGCGAATTCAAAAATTAAAGCAAGAAGGAGAAACGCGTTATGAAAATTTAGCCCGAGAGATGATGGTTTTAGCGATGCAAAAGTATGCACAAAGCCAAGCGCAAGAAACCACTACTAGCACCATCTCTATTCCATCAGAGGAAATTAAGGGTCGCATTATCGGTAAAGAGGGGCGCAACATTAGAACTTTAGAAAAGTTAACAGGGGTAGAAATTATTGTCGATGAAACCCCCGAAACAGTTGTGATTTCGGGATTCAATTCTTTAAGACGCCATATTGCTAAAGTGTCTTTAGAAAGATTAATTAAAGATGGCCGGATTCAGCCTGCTCGGATTGAAGAAGTAGTGCAAAAAGTAGAGGAGGAAACGGCTAATCAAATTAAAGATTTAGGGGAAAAAGCCGTTTTTGAGTTAGGGATTGTTGATTTTCCAGCTAAGTTGGTGCAACTTTTAGGGCGTTTAACTTTTAGAACCAGTTACGGGCAGAATGTTTTGCTACACTCTATGGAAGTGGCTTTTTTAGCTTCAACTTTAGCAGAAGAG
>JAPLWD010000112.1:645-1566 GCA_026396775.1 Candidatus Gribaldobacteria bacterium | reverse complement strand
CTCATTTTGCGTTAGAAAGGGGTTTCATTTCACACGCATTCTGTATTATACAAGACTTTAGATTGATTAAACATTACAAGAAAACTATAATCAGAATATATGAAAATATTGAAATTTGAGATTTTGGGGATGGTGTTTATTTCGGCTGTGGGCAGTTTACTGCACTTTGCTTTTGAATGGCTAAATAGGTTTTGGTTGGAGGGGGCGTTTGCAGCTGTAAACGAAAGCACTTGGGAGCATTTAAAGTTGGCTGTAACAGCAACCCTTGTATGGGCGGTTTTAGAAAACAAAGTTTTTAAACTAAAAGTGCCGAACTTTCTTTTAGCTAAGGCTATCAGCGCTTATTTAATGCCTGTTTTGATAGTTTTATTTTTCTACACATATAAAACAATTTTGGGGCATAATCTTTTGGTAATCGATATTTCAATTTTTGTTTTAGCGGTAATTATTGGGCAAATGGTAAGTTACAAAATAATGGTTTTACCCCAAGTTTCTCAAAAATTAAATATAGCATCTTTGACATTGTTAATTGGATTATTTTTAGCGTTTGTTGTTTTTACTTTTTACCCTCCGCATTTTTTCCTATTTTTAGACCAGGTTTCTGGGGGCTATGGAATAATGCAATAAAATTATGACCAAAATGATAAAAATAGATAATGCTGATAATGGGATTGAACAGCCAGAGATGGTGTTTTCGGTGGGGGAGTATATTGAAACTGTAAATGCTTTAGTTAAAAATTTAAAGGTAAAAGTAACCGGCGAGGTAACGGTGACCAAAGTTTATCCCAGCGGGCATTGCTATTTTACCATTAAAGACAGCTCACCCGATCAACAAATGCCTAGCTCGCTAGAGTGCATTATTTGGAAGTATGACTACCAAATGTGCGGAGTTAAGTTGACAGCAGGCACAGAAGTAATTTT
>JAPLWD010000112.1:0-600 GCA_026396775.1 Candidatus Gribaldobacteria bacterium | reverse complement strand
TTTATACCGCCAACGGCAAGTTTAGCTTTGTGGCGAAAACCGTGGAATTAAAGGGCGAAGGAGCTTTAAAAAAAGCTTATGATGAATTAAAAAACAAACTAGAGCAAGAAGGCATTTTTGATGCAGAAACAAAAAAGGCTTTGCCAGAATTTCCCCGAAAAATTGGGGTGATAACTTCCAAGCAGGGGGCGGTGATTCACGATTTATTAAATAACCTAGGCAAATTTGGCTTTCAAATTAAAATGGCCGACTCCCGAGTGGAGGGGCAAGAAGCGCTTGGTGACTTACTAAGCGCTATTAAAACCATGTCCAAGCAAGACATTGATTTGCTGGTACTAATGCGGGGTGGGGGATCGCTAGAGTCGTTGCAACCCTTTAACAACGAAGCTTTAATTAGAGCCATTGTTGATTTTAAGGTGCCCATCATTGTAGCCATTGGGCACGATAAAGATGTGCCATTACTAGCTTTGGCGGCCGACTTTGCCCCTTCTACCCCCACGGCAGTGACGATTGCCCTTAATAAATCGTGGGAAAATGCTCTTGCTCAAATCAATTTAAAAGAACGAATCATTTTGGGAAAGTTTAGCAATGCTTTAATTA
>JAPLWD010000022.1 GCA_026396775.1 Candidatus Gribaldobacteria bacterium | reverse complement strand
GCGATGGAGGATTCGAACCCCCGGCCTACTCAGTGTAAATGAGTCGCTCTAACCAACTGAGCTAATCGCCCGAGTGTGCCCGAGGGGAGACTTGAACTCCCATGAGTTTTACCCCACTAGCTCCTTAGGCTAGCGCGTCTGCCAATTCCGCCACCCGGGCGTCTCTATTTTTTTATTTTTGGGGCGACTTTGGCTTTCTCGTCGGTTCTTTTGAGCTTGGCGCCTTTACCAACCCTATCTCTTAAATAATAAAGCTTTGATCTCCTTACACTACTGCGACCAACGATTTCAACTTTTTCAATAAAGGGGGCATGCAGAGGAAAAATCCTTTCAATGCCAATTCCACTGCTGATTTTTCTAACTGTAAAAGTACCCGAAACGCCTTGCCCGTGCTTGGTGGCAATTATTACGCCTTCAAAAACTTGGATTCTTTCTTTTTCACCTTCTTTAATTTTTTGGTGTACCTTAACTGTGTCTCCCGATTTTAGCTGGGGAATGCCATCTTTAAGATAAGATTTTGTGAATTTGTCGAGGATTTCTGTATTCATATTTTTCGTTAATTACCGGCTAGTTAGCCAACAACTATCAACACTCTCTAGACTACCAGCTACCGCTTTGTTTGTAAAGTAGTGGTGGGCGTGACAGGGATCGAACCTGTTACCTCCACGATGTCAACATGGCGCTCTGACTGCTACTACTACCGCGGCGCGTACTACAAAGCGTTTTGGGGCGACCCAGTCAGTTGCGCGGTTGGCTCGGTTGGTTCGGCGACGGTAGTTTTTTTCTTGGTTAGGTTTTTTCCTGACACTAATTGTTCAAACTCTTCTTTTTCAATGGTTTCTTTTTCAACTAAAACCTTAGCAATTCTTTCTAAAACACTTCTTTTCTGTTGCAACACAGTTGTGGCTTTTAACTCGGCTTCTTTGATAAATCTTTCGGTTTCAGCATCAATGGCTGAAGCGGTTTTTTCGGAATAGTCTCTTTCGGTTTCAGTTTCCCAGCCTAAAAAAGGCATTGACTCTCTTTTGCCAAAAACTACTGGCCCCAATTTAGACATTCCATACTTGGTTACCAAGTTACGAGCAATATGGCTCGCTTTTTGTAAATCGTTGGAAGCACCAGTGGAAAATTCATTAAAAACTATGCGTTCAGCTGTATAGCCCCCCAATAAAACCACCAAATCAGCTAAAAACTCCGACTTGGTTTTAATGCGTTTTTCGCTTCTGGGCAAAGCCAAGGTGTAGCCAGCTGCCATACCGCGAGCAACAATAGAAACTTTTCTAACTTCTTCGGTGTTGGGTAAAATAGAGCACAATAAAGCATGCCCAGCTTCGTGGTAGGCTGAAATTTCCTTTTCTTTTTTAGATAGCAAATGGCTTTTTCTTTCTGGCCCTAAAAGCACTTTTTCAATTGATTCTAAAAGTTCGGTTTGGCCAACCTGTTCTTTGTCTCTTCTAGCCGCTAAAATGGCGGCTTCGTTGACAAGGCTAGATAAATCAGCCCCTGAAAATCCGGGAGTTCTTTCGGCTACCTCTTTTATTTTAACATTATTGGCTAAGGGTTTACCAAGGCAGTGGATTTTTAAAATTTCCTCTCGACCTTCCACATCGGGTAGGTCTAAAATGATTCGGCGATCAAAACGGCCTGGCCTTAATAAAGCGGGGTCTAGATATTCTGGCCGATTAAAGAAAAAAAAAATAATAACCTCGGCATTTTTTT
>JAPLWD010000052.1 GCA_026396775.1 Candidatus Gribaldobacteria bacterium | reverse complement strand
TTTTTGAGTTCAATTGACAAACCTAGTTGAGCTAAATCGCCACTAATCTCCTCTTTGGATCTTATTTTTAAAGGAATAGCTGAAATGGTTTTTAAGTTTGAAGTTACATCCTCCCCAATTAAACCATTACCTCGAGTAGCTCCAAGCTCAAAAAAACCTTCGCGATAAATAAGCTCCACCGCTAAACCGTCAAACTTCAGTTCACAAAAATAGTCTAGTTCTTTAGCTTCAACTGAAGTTAATAATTTTTTTATCCTTTCCTCCCAGTCCGATATATCTTGCTCTGAAAAAGCATCCTGCAAAGAAAGCATCGGTTGAGAATGCTGGACTTTAGAAAACTTATCCAAAACAGTGCCTGCCACTCTTTGAGTGGGCGAATCTTTGGTAATTAAACTCGGAAATTTTTGCTCTAAATCAAAAAGCTCCTTCTTTAAAGAATCTAGAGCTTCATCTGATAAATCCGACTGATCTAAAACATGATAGAGGTACCGCTGTTTGTCAATCAGCTCTTTTAATTTTTCAATCCTCTGTTCGACCGTTTTCTTTGTCATATAACATAGTTAAAATAATAACAGCATTATTAACTATTCCAATACTATCTCAATTTTTCTCTTAGTGCCAGTGGGCTTGTAATTTCCGACTGACCGAAAAATCATTTCATCGTTCGAATCAACACACGCCTGAAATTCAACACTACTATCTGCTCCAAAAGTCTCCCACATAATACTAGGGCAAGTTGGTGGGTTACTTTCAGGATAGACTAATTCATTAGTAGTAGGAGACCAGGTTGGGCTTTTCATTAAGCGATACATACTTCTTTCAATCCCTGTGTCAGCAGCTGTAAAAGCCACCACCGAATCCGACAAAGCCAGCATCCCCTTAATCTGCCCCACCGAAAGAGCAATCAAAGACAATAAGGCCGAAGTCATAATAGCCAAAACTACCATTACAAAAAATAAGGCTGAACCTTTCTGGCTTGAAAAACTTGAAGTTTTTGAATTATTGTTCAACATTTAAATTTCTTTGACTAATCGTGGTTTGAAAAATTCTTTCTTGAGCAGGGTTATCCTTGGTATTCATAATTAAATTAAGAGTTACTTTGGGTTGTTTGTCTTCGGCTTGGCCATCCCCCAAAACCTCAAAACTAACAGTTTTAACTACCAAATCAATTGGGGTTAAGGTTTCAGCTGCACCTAACCCCGATCTTTTGATATCATTGGATTTTTTAACTACCAATTGATCTCCCTGCTTAGAAAATTCCCAACATTTATTATCAAAAGTTAAGAAACGAAGCGTGACAGCAGGAGTACTGGTTCCAAAATTATACTTATAGCCAGCCGTAGCCCCCACGCATTCACTGTTAGCTGATACATCTTTTCTGGCCATCCGAATAGCTCGATCCATATATTCCAAACTATAAGAGGTACTGTTGATAAGGTTATTGAGATTTAAAATCTTTCTCTGTTCTTTAATAGCCGAAAGAAACAAGGCAACAAAAGCAATAATAATAATCGAAAAAATAACCATCGCTATTAAAAGCTCCAAAAGTGTAAACCCAAAGGAATTTTTTATTTTTAAAATATTTCTCATCACTATTTCCAGTTATAAAGTTGCTCAAAAACTTTTAGCCGATTGTTAATATCCCAAGTAACCTCTACAGTAATATCCAATAAATCATCCGCGGGAGCTGACCCCATATCAGCACCTTGAGGCTTGAGGGCATTAACAATAATTCGGCGTTTAAATTTTGATGTTTTAACAAGATTGTCATACTCATAAAAATTACTTCCATTTAAACCCAAGCTATTTCCTGAAGCGCCAAAAGTACTTGGCAAAGAACCAGTTGTATCGTTATAATCAATTTCACATCCCCCCGTACTTACAGCTAAATTAACCCCCGGAGTACCAATACAGGGCAATAAAAACGCCATTAAATCATCCCAAGCACTAACACTATTACTTAAAGAATAATAATCCCTAAAGTTTCGTACTAACTCAACCCCCTCCTTGGCTAATTGGGCGGCAATAAAGCGGTCACTAGACATTTGAGCCATTTTAACCACCCGCGGAATAATTCCGTATACACCAACAACGCCTATCATAATCACCATAATAGCAATAGTTGTCTCTATTAAAGTAAAGCCTTTTTGAGCCATAAAAATTTTACTTACTCAATTTGGATTCTGCCGGCTGTGTTAATTTTAATGTTTTTAAATTGGGTAGGATTGTCTTTTAAAACAACCTTAATGGTTGCTTCTTGGTTGTTATTATCTAAATTAATAGTTGTAATGGGGTCAGGTGGTTGAAAAGTTATGTCTAAAGAATTATTTGGATTGCCAGTGGCTAAAACTACATCAATTAAATCAAAATCAGATTTCAAGGTAACTTTTTTAATTAAAATATCATTATCGGGATTAGGCTTATACAAATTATTACCATTGCAATCAGCAAAAATAATATAAGAATTGTCCCAACTATTTCCTGGCCTATCTATATGTAAACCAAAAATCTTAGTTTCGCTAGTGCCACAGCTGACTCCTTTAGCACTCATTGCTGAACTTTGGATTTCCCTAATATCTTGAGCCAACAAATAAGCGGTTTTTTTTAGTAAGCTCACTTTTTCTCCCTGGTTTGACATCATAAAAATCATCGCTGACAAGATTGAAATTACAGTAATGGTGACCAAAAGCTCAATTAAAGTAAACCCAGCATTGTTAAAAATATTTTTTCTAAAGTCACTTACCATAATAAATTTAATAGTAAATTAAATTAAGATACCAACTGATTAGTTCATTCCCCCAAACAAAAGCTAAACAGGTGGCAATAATTAAAAAAGGGCCAAAGGGTATCTCACTTTTAATCCCTTTTTGTTTCAACAACATTAAAATCAAACCTATTATAGCACCAATAAAAAAAGCTAAAAAGAGAGCTACTAAAATGAGAGGCCAGCCTAAAAATAATCCCATAAAAATAGCCAATTTAACATCCCCAAAGCCCATCCAAGCTCCTTTGGAAACAAGCCAAATTAAAAAGAAAAATCCACCTGCCACCAAAACTGCTAATAAAATTAACCAGCTCCAACCAAAAAATATCTTAAAAAGCAAAGTTGCAATGATGGCTGAATAAATTATTTGATCGGGGATTAAATAATATTTTAAATCGTAGATAAAAATAATAATTAAAAAAGAAAGGATTAAAGTTAGAAAACCTAGGCTAGCCACAGAGTCTAGGTTGAGCACTCCAAAATTTTTAGCTTGTAATTCATAAATAAAAACTAGCCCAAACAAAACACCAGTTACTAGCTCCACAATCAAATACTGCCAAGCAATCTTCTGGTGACAATAACGACACTTGCCACCCAAAAATAAAAAACTAACTACAGGTAATAAATCGAGCCAAGATAATTGATGCTGGCATTTAGGGCAATGCGAACGCCCCTTAATAAATTCTTGATTTTCTTTTAAGCGATAAACAAAACAATTCAAAAAACTGCCGATAATCGTTCCAAAAATAAAAGTAGCAATAATCGCTAAAATTTCTAGCATAGAGTTTTTAACCCAAAAATAATTTAATCACGATCAATGGGTGGGCAAACCACGGGGTCGGCCACATCCGAGCAATAATCAGCTGTAGTGGTAGCTGGATCAATGTCAGTTGTTCCAATATTGCCAGCACCATCCAAACAGTACCAACTACTGCCTGCTTTTTCGCTCAAAAGAGCATAAACACAAGCCGAGTTAGACCCAGTTAAGGGAGCTTTAATAAAATGATAAATTCCATCATAAGTATTTTTTTCTAAATCACTAGTTAAAGTAAGCATCTCTGGGGTATTAGTGGTAAAACTATCATAGTTGCCATAGGTATCAACAGCTTGAGCCATAATATTTTTCATTTGCGATACAGCTGATTTCACTCTAGCATCTTTGGCTTTATTAGTTACCAAAGGAAAACCAATCAAAACAGCTGAAGCTAAAATGCCAATAATAGCAATAACTACTAATAACTCAATTAAAGTAAAACCTTTTTGTTTTGTTTGCATATTGAATAAAAAATGAGGTTATTTCAAAGCTAGTCCGTCATCCCTGCTGGACAACTATGTTTAGGAGAACCTAAGGCTGGAAGGGTAGCAGGGAGGCAAGTAGCTGTAATATTTACTAAAGTATCTACCCCCGCAACTCCAGTTGAATCAACGCAGTAAGCTGTTGTGCCATCCTTTTCGTTTAAGAGAACATAAACACAGACATCAGCCGATTGATCATTAGTGAGAACAGTACTAGTGGCAATAACTAAGCCTTGAACGCCACCATAACCATTCTTCGCAGCCTCTGTAGCTAAAGTAGCCATATCTGGGCTAGAGCTAGAAAAATTCTTGTAGTTACCCATATTACTAGCGTAATAAATCATCACAGTTCTAACTTGGCTCACGGCTGACTTAACTCGAGAGTCTTTAGCTTTTTTATTGGCTGATGGAAAGCTCACTAAAACAATGGATGCTAAAATGCCAATAATGGCAATGACTACTAATAACTCAATAAGAGTAAAACCTTTTTGTTTTGTTTGCATATTGAATAAAAATTAAATTAATCTATAGATATTATAGCATAAATACTTTAGTAAAAATAACTGCATTGAGATGGTTACAAAACTATTGCGTTACGAAATTTTATATTTTCGAGCGAGGCGAGGAAGACAAGTAAAAAGGTTTGAAGCCATAGCCGAAAAGATAAAATTGCAGTAGGAATAGTTTTGTAACCATCTCATTAAACAAAAAAATCTCCCCAGCAAGGGGGAGATTTTTTATGTGATTTCTATAAATCTCAAAACTAATCTGTCATCGGAGTAGTAGTTGGACAGGAAGGAGCAGCGACAGCAACACAAGAATTAATTACTCCTACGCCTGCAGCACCAGCTGCTGGTCCTGTTCCGGCTAGTCCAGTAGCATCAGCGCAATAAGCTGTGGCGCCAGCTTGCTCATTTAAAAGCACATACATGCAGGCACTTTTACCATCAGTGGAAGGAGTAATAATAAGACCCTCGCCAGCTTTATAGGCGTTATTCTTGGCCTCTGTTGCTAAAGCACCCATATCAACGCTAGTGCTAGAAAAACCAGTATAAGTACCAGCATTGCTAGCGAAGTAAGTCATTACAGTTCTAGCTTGACCAACCGCGGATTTAACTCGAGAATCTTTGGCCTTCTTCGTGGCTGATGGGAAGCTCACTAAAACAATGGATGCTAAAATGCCAATAATGGCAATTACCACTAACAACTCGATAAGAGTAAAACCTTTTTGTTGAATGTTTAATTTCATTGAACTCTAAAAGTGAAATTTATTTTCACTTATCTTGACCGATAATTATTATCGACCTTTTAATAGATTATTGTAATATTATTTTAAACTGTAAAGTTTAATTAAACAAGGCTAAGTCTTGTATAATACAGAATGCGTGTGAAATGAAACCCCTTTCTAACGCAAAATGAGCCTGAACTGGCCCATTTGTGCGTTAGTGTGTGAATCATTATCATTGGGGTATATGACTATCA
>JAPLWD010000039.1 GCA_026396775.1 Candidatus Gribaldobacteria bacterium | reverse complement strand
TGTAATTTTATTAAACAATAAAATAAATAAAGGTCACTTAAATAATTAAACACCACAAAATATATGCCTTTCGAAAATCTAAAAAATTTATTTTCAAATAAAAAAGAACCCGAGCCTACAGATCCCAAGATACCTAGTCGTCTCGCAGAATACCCTGTAAAAGTTGTTCCACCAAAGACCGAAACCGCGCTTAAACTTTTAGTTAAATCTAAACAACCATTTTATTTCTATATTGACCCAGTAAACAAAGAGGTTATTGTGTCTATAGAAAAACAGGAAATTAATATGCCAATTAGTGGAGAAGTTACTTTGTCGGGTAATACTATTAACGCTTTGAACTTCTTTGACCCAGAGGGGGCTGAAAAAGCAATTGAAGAAAATGAAAATCAGGCAGGCTCAATGAAAACTGTGAGAAATCAGTTTCAACCCGTTCTTGAATTATTATTAGGCAGAAAACTTAGCTCCTAGTCATAAGTTAATTAAGGGTAAGCCATTAATCTAAAAACTCTGCTTAAGCAGAGTTTTTAGATTATTCTGTAAAAGATTATTGTAATTCTGGCTCTTTAGCATCTACTTCAACTTCAACTGATCCGGTGTCTGAATCCTTTAAAGCTTCGGCGTTGGCTATTTCTTCTTCTTCGCTAAAAGGCAAACGGCCTTCTTTTTTGTCTTCTTCAAATTGAGCTAACGAACGCACATCAATTTTCCAGCCAGTTAATTTAGCTGCCAAACGCACATTTTGACCCTCCTTGCCAATAGCTAAAGATAGCTGATCATCGGGAATAATCACTTGAGCTCTGTTTCTTGGTAAAACCCGCACTTCTAAAACTTTAGCGGGAGATAAAGCATTAGCTAAAAACTTTTCGGGTTTTTCGTCCCATAAAATTACATCAATTTTTTCACCACCCAGCTCGTTAATCACAGCAGTAATTCGGCTACCTCTCTGCCCTACTAAAGCCCCAATGGGGTCAATGCCATCTTCTTCAGCTGACACTGCCACCTTGCTTCTAGAGCCAGCCTCTCTGGCAATCGCCCTTACGATTACCTGCTTAGCCCCAATTTCGGGCACTTCTAATTCAAAAAGTTTAGAAATTAATTTGGGATAAATTCTAGATAAAACCACTAACGGTCCTTTGGGCGTAACTTCGGTTTTTAAAACAAACAACTTTAAGCGTTGGCTGGGTCGATAAGTTTCACCGTAAATTTGCTCTTTATATGGCAAAATACCCGAAGCCCTACCAATATCAAAAAAGATCGCATTCTTTTCTACTCTTTGCACAATGCCCGAAACCACTTCTCCTTCTCGATCGCTAAATTCTTTATAGGCCTCTTCTTTTTCTACCTCTCTAATTTTTTGCAAAATAACTTGCTTGGCGGTTTGAGCAGCAATGCGTCCAAAATCGTCTTTAGTTTCTAGAGGAATTTTTAGTTCCTCACCAACCTTAATTTCGGGTTCTATCTCTCTAGCCTCCACTAAAAGAATATGGCGTTCTGGATTGAAACGAATTTTCTTTTCTTCTCCCTCCACTGTTTCTAGCTCGTCATCGCTGATAGTCCTTTGTTCGCCTTGCATCCTTTTATCTTTCAATTCTTGGATTTCTTCTTCGGTTAAAAGCATTTCAGGGGTAACCACTTGTTTAATTTGCCAAAACAAAAGCTCACCCGTTTTATTTTCTAAGCTAGCTGTAATTTTTTGTTTCTTTTTGCCGTATTCCTTTTTATAGGCTGAAGCAATGGCTTCTGCAATAATCTCGTAAAGCTTATCCTCGGGAATATTTCTTTCTTCGGCAATTTCGGTAATAGCTGATGCAAATGATTTAAGATCCATAATAGTTTATAATTTTATAAAAATAAGACTCGCGTTCAAAGTCAGAACCGAGCTTGTTTACAATTTAACAGATAAAAAATTATCTGTCAAATAAAAACAAACTTTTTAATTAAAATCTGCCAGAGCGTTTTCTAGGTGTAGCAAGCTCACAACTTGCCAAGCAGTGTCCACCTCTATGGCTACAACATCAATTTGATAATCAGCCTCAAAGGATAATTTCTTCTTGGCTAAATAAATTTGCACCATTTTAAGTAACTGCCGACCCTTCTGAAAATTAACTTGATCAGCTGGCTGAAAGCCTTGTTTTTGCTGAATAGTTTTGACTTCCACAAAAATAATTTTCTTACCCTTTTTAGTAATTAAATCCAGTTCGCCCCATTTAGTTTGATAATTTTTTTCAATAATCCGGTAGCCTTTCTTCTTCAAATAATCCTCGGCCGATTTTTCGCCTAAACTTCCTAAAGAATTTGGATTTAAAAATGGTTTCTTGCTCATTACATCTATGATACAATAAAAATAATAAAAATAAAATTATGTTTTCTAAGGTTTATTCAGCAGTTACCAAGGGCCTGTCGGGGCAGTTGGTAGAAATAGAAACAATGGCCAACAAAGGATTGCGTTCTTTTAACATTGTGGGGCTAGCCGATCAAGCCATTGATGAAGCTAAAGAAAGAGTTAATGCCGCCATTAAAAGCATCGGGCTAAACCCACCCCACTCGCAAACCCAAAAAGTGATTGTCAATTTAGCTCCAGCTGACTTAAAAAAAGAAGGCACCCTCTATGATTTACCAATTGCTTTAGGTTTTTTGTTGGCCACCGAACAAGTTAAATTTTCAACTCAAAAAATCTTGTTTGCAGGCGAGCTTTCTTTAGATGGGCGACTTAAAGCTATTCCAGGAACTTTAACCTTAACCTTTTTGGCTAAAAATCAAGGCTTTACCAAAGTTATCCTGCCTCAAAGTAATACAGCCGAAGCCAGTTTAATCAACTTATTAAACGAAAAGAATAACCCCCAAATTATCGGAGCTAACAATTTAAAAGAAGTCATTGATTATTTAGAAGAAAGACTCATCATTGAACCGGCCGTCTTTCAAAATAATTTACCCGAGGATAACTATACTAACTTTGAAATTGATTTTTCCTCTATTGGCGGGCAAACCCATAGCAAAAGAGGTTTAGAGATAGCCGCCAGTGGCAACCATAATCTACTTTTAGAGGGGCCTCCCGGCACTGGTAAAACTTTATTAGCCAAAGCCATTATCTCTATTTTACCCAAGCCCGAACCCGAAGAAATTATTGAAATCACTAAAATTTATAGCCTTGCCGGTTTATTAGACCCCAGTAAGCCAGTGTTTAATCAGCGCCCTTTTAGGTCCCCTCATCATACTGCTTCCGAAAGTGCTTTGTTGGGCGGAGGCCCCAATGCCAAGCCAGGCGAAATTACTTTAGCCCATAGGGGTGTTTTATTTTTAGACGAATTTCCCGA
>JAPLWD010000066.1:1393-8987 GCA_026396775.1 Candidatus Gribaldobacteria bacterium | reverse complement strand
CTTAAGTTTTCTAAAGGAAAATCTACATTCGAAAAATAGTTTAAAGTAAAACTAAAATTTTCGCCCTGATCAATTTTTGATGGCAAATCAAATTCAAAAGTAATGGGCACCAATTCAACTTGAGTGCTAAAAGTAGTATCTACATCGTATTTGGATTTTAAGTTTTTAGGCTGAAAAGAAATCCTAGCTCGAGCTTCTAAGGCCTCCTTTTCTTTACCAAAAACTCTGGCCTTAAATTCAACTGTTCTTTCTTCCCCGGGGTATAAATCGTCTAGTTTTTGAATAATTCTAGAGGGGTTGCCGTCAGAAGGCACAGAGTTTTTAGGAAAATCAAAAATAAATTCCATTGATTCCAAGCGAACCGTTCCATTATTTTTATACCTAATCAAGTAACTAATCTCATCACCAGCCTTAGCATTTTCAGGAGCTGTAATTTCTAACTTTAATTTGTCTTTAGACCAAACTCCGGTTTGGAAAAACCAAAAACCAGCTACCGTAGCACCAGCGATAACTAAAAGAGAAATAACCACCAAAGTTTTTTTCATATTAAAAAATAATTATCTCCACAATGTCTAGTGCTAATCAAAGCCCCTTGTCATTGCAAACGACTAGAGGAAGCGAGTAATCTCATAAGTTTGAATTACCTCGCACCTTGTTTGCATTATATCGCATTTTTAAACTCTTGAAAACTGCCAAGCATAAAACTTGAAACCTTAACTAAATTTTCTAAATCAGGTTGGTCAACTTTCAATCGAGTTAAAACTTCAAGCGGTTTTTGTAAAAACATTCTAATCAATTTAACAGTATTCACTTTAATAAACTCCCTTTCATTTCTGTCAATTTCTAAACCAGAAGCACAATGCCCACAAACCAATCCACCTTCTTTAGGAATTAAGTAAAAAATCTCTGGTTTAACCTTTTTTTGGCACAAAGGGCAACGATAAAGTTCGGGCAAATACCCCAAAAGCCCCAAAAAATTCCAAAAAAAGTAAGGCTGAATTAGCTCTCCCGGTTGGCTATTTAAATAGTTAAAAGAGTCTTTTAATAAAGCCCAAATTTTTAAGTCTCGTTCCGAGCGAATCAAGAAAAACTTCGTTACCGCACCTAAACCTCTAGCTATCTTCACTTTGGCTGTATCCTGCCTGATATTCTCAAACTTTTCAAGGGGTAAGGCATCCGTTAAAATCTTGTAATGCTTGCCCTGAATAAACTCTATTTCAGACAAATAAAAAAAAGTCACTCCCGAACGCAATTTAGAAGTTAATTTGCGAACTGATTTCGCCAAAACCTCAATCATTCCAAAGTCTAAAGTAAAAATAAAAAACAGCTGGTCGGCCTCACCTCTGTTTTCTTGAGCCAAAAAAATCCCCCAAGTTCGATAATGCTGATATGCCATATTATTATATTCTCTATTCTGTCATTCTGAGAATCCATTGTGTCATTCTGAGTCAACAGACGAAGAATCTCTGGGACCCTTCGCTAATCGTTAAAGTCTAAACATTTTTTTGATTTCTTCTCTAGCCACTTCTCGGTCGTCCCAAGCAATTTTGCCAGTGTTTAGAAACATACATTGCTCCGCTCCCTTGCCTGTTAAAATAACAACATCGCCCGCTTTCGCCAAAGACAAGGCCTTTTTAATTCCCTCTCGGCGGTCAACAATCGTAAATAAGTTCTGATTTAAAACTTTTCCAGTTTGCCGAACCGCAAAGGCAACCTCTGTTACTATCTCTAAAGGATCATCATCATAAGGGTCAACATTGCTTACCACTACATAATCAGCTAACCGACCTGAAGCCTCCCCCATTTGCTGGCGTTTATTTTTATCTCGCCCACCCCCTTCAGCTCCCAATAAAACTATTACTTTGGCGCCTTTGGCTATAATTTTACGCGCTTCCCCTAAAACCGCTGTCATACTTTTTTGTTCGTGCGCGTAATCCACTAGAACCATAAAATCTTGCCCCACTTCAATTTTTTCCATTCGGCCAGGGATTACTCTAACCCTCTCCAATCCTTGCTGAATGATTTGAGGATTGATATTACAAAACTCTGCCAAGGCAATAGCCGGTAAAGCGTTATAAACATTAAATTCTCCTAAAGTATTTAAATGAAAATTAAAAAGTTTAACTTGAAAGTCTACCCCCTTATTGCTAGCTTTAATTTTTTGACCTTGATAATCGGCTCCATTTAAAAAACCAAAAGTGATTTTTTGATCAGCTGTAAAATTCAAAAAATAATCTTTTTTAGGATCATCAAAATTACCAACAATAACTTTTTTAATTTCTATTCCTTCTACAATTTTTCTTTTACCGTTATTTAATTCGGCAAAAACCTTGCCCTTGGCTTCTTGATATTTTTCAAAGCTATTATTATGCGAGGGTAAATGTTCGGGCGATAAATTAGTAAAAACCATTACATCATAAGCAATGCCTTTGTGCCTAAATTGCTTAATGCCTTCCGAGCTTGTTTCCACCACACACATCTTGCATCCAGCTTTAACCATTGAATAAAGCAGTTTTTGCAAAACAAAACGGCCGGGCATTGTCATATGAAAATTGTTAATATATTCTTGAGAGCCAATTTTAATGTTTGCTGTGCTAATTAAGCCAACCCGAAAACCTCCGGCCGTTAGAGTAGACCAAATAAAATTACAAGTGGAAGTTTTGCCCTTAGTGCCAGTAACCCCAATCACCACCATCTCTTTAGACGGAAATCCATACCAAAAACTAGCCAAATAAGCCAAAACAAAATGATAGGTTGAGATCAATCTTGCTGGCACTATTTTTCTAATTATTTTTTTTACTGCCATCATTATTATTTATCTTATCAAATAAAAAACGAAAATTAAACTGATGGAGGAATTAAAATATCTTCGGGTAATTTTTCTTTGCCAAAGCAACTTCTATAATAAGCCAGAATTGTTAAAGCGATTAAAGCCAATAAGGATCCTAGAATATAAGGTAAGCTTGGGTTTAATTGAAATAAAAAGCCAGAAGCCAACGGACCCAAAACCATTGCCATAGATGTAATAGAAGCCAACACTCCCAAAACTTCGCCTTGCTGGCTTGGGTGACTTTTACCGACTATCTGGCTAGTCATCACCACTCTCAAAACCGACTGGCCAAAAGTTAAGAGCATCAAACCCAAAATAAAAAACCAAAAATTTTGCAGAGCCATCGCTAAAAATCCCACAGCAATTATCGCTAACATCCCTACCTCTAAAGAGGGTTCAGCAAAATACTTTAACCAAAAATGCTTTAAGGCTACCCCTTGGTTTACAGCCAAAACCACTCCCACCCCTGTCATAATTAAGCCAACTCCTGTGGCTCCCCAACCAAAAATTTTAGCTAAATATAAAGCTAAAACTGCTGATACTGTTGTATCGGCCAACCCAAATAAAAACCAAGCCGAAAAACCAGGCCTTAAATTTTTATTTTTAAAAGATCTTGAAATAGTGACTAGCGGGTTAAAGCTTAACGGCTGACTTTTTTGCTTCACTGAAATAGTTTCAGGCAAGAAACGATAAGCCAAAATTAAATTAATAATTGATAATCCACCCACAAACCAAAAAGGGAAGCTCTGCGAAATAGCCGATAGTAATCCCCCTAGCATTGGACCTAAAATAAAACCCAAGCCAAAAATAGCCCCCAAAAGTCCTAAATTAGTCGAACGCTCTTTAGGGCTTTTCGCTAAATCCACCAAAGAGCTTTGGGCAGTTGAAAAATTGCCAGCCGCTAAACCATCAATAATCCGCCCGACAAACAACCAGATTAAACTAGGGGCCAAAGCGAAAACAATCCAACCTATGGCGGTAGAGGCAATACTAATTAATAAAACTGGTCGGCGGCCAATTTTATCCGATAAAGCCCCTAAAAATGGGGTTGAAAAAAAGGCACACAAAGAAAAGACAGCAAACAAAGAAGTAATCACCCACGGAGCCACCCCAAAAGACTCAACATAAAAAGGCAGTACGGGAATTACCACTCCAATGCCAATCACCCCCACTAAAACGGTTAGCAAAACAACTAATTTGGCTTTATTCATATATCCCTATAGTACCAGAAATAACGAGGGTTCTCAATAAAAAATAATAGCCTACAGTCTTACGCCTGTAGGCTCTACAAGAAACAATTATCAATGTTGTTTAATATTGCTCCTTTCCTCCTTAAGTTCTTTGACACTTTTAACGTTAGGTTTGCCCAACTCAAGCCAAACCCTATACCAATAGCGACTTTCTTGTTCCATAAAGCCGCCAACACATAAAAAGACAAAAAAGACAAAAAATAAAATAACTGCTAATGTTTCCAATTTTCAATCCTCCTTATTTTTCGTTTTAAACAATTGAATAAATTATTGTAAAAATTGCTACAATTTAACTTTAGCCCCAAGCTTACTTACTTGCAAGCCTTGATGACCAAGATGTCCCCTCAAGGGTAGCTTTAAGTAACGGGCGAATTTCTTTGCGCATTAACAAGTCTGACAGAATTGCCACATTGTTTTTGAAGTTGGTCTTAAAAACATTTTCCAATAAATTTTGTGTTAGCCGGTCACTAGTAACGAGAATATTATGCCCTTCTTTAAGTTCAATAATCGAAAGAAAAATATAATCTAAGCTAAGTTCCTTTTGTTTTTGATTTAATTTATCCAAAATTTCTTCCAAGCGCTCATCAACTAATTTTGCCCCACCAATCATCTCAATTTGAGCAATCCCAATTTTGCCTAAGCCTCCACTTCTAAAATCATGCTCCAAAGCTTCTGTTAATTTTGAGCCAGAAAAATCTAACTTAGCCATAAACATCTGCCAAGCAAAATCAGTTGGCAAAGTAAAATACTGGCTCAGCCAATTAAACATTGCTCTATCGTGCTGGCTCGTAATATGAGCTTTAAAGTTAAGGGTGTTCGAAATAATAGCGGTTTGTAATAAAATAACTGCGGTTTGAGAAATTCCTTTTTGGCTCTGTTGAAATTTTTCGGCAATTAAGGTGGCTGCTGCCCCCAAAGCTTCAATTTGAACTTTAGCTTGAGGGAAAAGCTGGCTATCGTTCAACAAACGATGGTCAATAATTTCTACCACCTTATCTAGCCTGATTCTTTCATCCAAGCTTCGCTGTTCGCTAGTATCAACCAGAATCACTTGATCAAAATCTTCGGGATTAGCATTGAAGTCTCCTAAAGCTAAATCAAAATAATCCAAAACAAACTTGGTTTCAAGGTCAAAGCCACCCACCAATCCTATAACAGTTTTTATACCCAATTTTTGTTGTAGCTCACTATATCCAACACAGCAAGCCAAACCATCTAAATCAGGATGAACCCCAGTGGTTATAAAAATTGGTTTTGTTTTTTCAATCTCACTTGTTTTATCCATCAATAAAGCTTAATTCTTAGAGCTTGTTCATAAGTCTTTTTTGAACTGCCGAGCTAGTCAATTCACTTAAAGCATTGCTGGCCACCCATTTGGCGGTTTTATTTTTTTGCTTTTGAATTTCTTGGCTCGTTTGAATGGCTGCTTGATTTAAAACTTTGTTTCTCTTGCCAATTTGGCGTAAAGCCCAATTAACCGCTTTCTTTACAAAATTGCGTTCATCAGTAGACGCCTTTTTAATTAAAGGCAAAAACTTGATAAATTCACTGTCCTTGGCTATTTTATTATGAACCGCCAAAGCTGCCATTAAAACAAAACCAGTTCTCTTTACAAACTCCTGCTCTTTTTGAGTGTATTCCTTGGCTTTATTAAAAGCAAATAAGGTTTTGTCAAAAAGATTCATACAAACCTGATCACAAACATCCCATGAGTCAAAATCACCTACCCACTCATCCATTTGCTTTGCGGTTACTAATTCAGCCGTATCAACTATTCCGGCTAAAATCCTCGCTTCATGGATACCTGTTTGCCACAATCCAAGGGCTAGTTGATGACGCTCTTTCGGATTTTCTTTCAAATCTTTTTTAATCTCTTTACCCATCAATCGCAAAACAGGCATCGAAACACCCAAGGTATTTTTAGTGCTAATTCCAAACCTAGCCATCCCAACCACATTCTTAGCATTGCTTTGCGCCTTTAACTTTTTAACAACTTCTTGGCAAGTCATATCAAGAGTAAAGGTTGCTGTGAGTGTCCACATCTACAAAAATACACTCGTTTTCGTTTAAATATTTAAAAATCGCTCGCAAATCACCTGCAACATCTATACTACGATAATCAGTATACTTTCCTTTTAATGGATGATTTTCTAAGACAGAATTAAAGGGGTTTTCTAAAAATAACTGTAATCGCTCTTGGGCTTTTTTCTTTTCGTTTGCCCTTAACTTTCCAAACTGTTTATCGAAATTTTTATGAAAATAAATTTTCATAAAGAAGAGAAGTGCTTTTTTAACTCCACAGAAGAAGAAACAGCCGAAGAAATATTTTTGCCTCGGTTAATATCATACTCTATTGTGCCCAATAAACCTTCCAGCTCTAGTGTCATCTGCGAAGCAACGCTAAAATTAACCGCCTTGTTTCTCACAAACTGCCTTAAGTATGCGTTTAAAACCGCACTTAACGACAAGCCAAGCTCTTGAGCGGTTTTTCGCGCACTCTCTTTTAAATCCTTTTTAATTTTTATATTTATAACAGTATTCATATACCTAAAGTATACACACTGGTTAGGTGATGTCAAGGGATTATATTATTCCTAGTCATCGTCATATTCTCTGTCCCTGCCACTAGTGTTGTTTTGAGGCAAGGTAGGGATTGTGGTTTGGCCTTGGGGGTTTAGCTGGATAGAGGATGTTTGGCCAAAGTCTCCAATATAATAACCAGCTAACAAAGTATGCGCATTTTGTGAATGGGGCAAGCCTTCGAAAACTGCCGAGGCTTCTTTGCCACAATAAGCTAAAATAGTGTTTCGGCCTCCAGGGTGAGCAGTTAAATAGCTAGCCACGCTGTAAACCTTGTTATTGATCAACAACCAACAATCGCTTTGAGTGTTGTGCTTGGCAATTTCAACTAGGGTCAACTGTATGCTCCTATTAAAATTATTCCCACCCAAAGAACCTGACGAGCTTGCGCTTGAAACATCGCCATCTTTTAATCCAAGAGCTGGCAAACCAACCTCGTCTTGATCAAAAAACAACCCCACTGTAATAATATACAAAACCGAAAGTAAAAAACCAGCAAACGCTATAGCAATTATTTTTTTAATCATAAATAATTAAATTCTTCTGAATGAATATTCTTTTTAGGAATACCAACCTTTTTAAATTGATTCTTAAGGCTTGAAATCATAATAGGAGGCCCACATAAAAATAGATTTTTCTCTATTAGACTTCCACCTTTATTAATGATTGCCTGGCAAGTTATAAAACCCTCTTGGTCGGCTCCGTAAGGGAAAAGCCTAAAATTATCTAGCCTTGAAGTAATTTCTAAAAGTTCTTCTAAAAAGGGAGCTTTATCTCGGCTTGAGAAAGTGTAATATAAATCTATTTTTAAACCGTTTTTTTGTAAACTTCTGGCCATACTCACAAATGGCGTAATCCCAATGCCTCCCCCAATCCAAATTTGATTTTTGGGTGGGTTTTTTGAATCAAAAA
Organism: Candidatus Gribaldobacteria bacterium; assembly: GCA_026396775.1. Taxonomy (GTDB): domain Bacteria; phylum Patescibacteriota; class Minisyncoccia; order Minisyncoccales; family CG1-02-41-26; genus JAPLWD01. The sequence continues at coordinate 1,415 of JAPLWD010000066.1, read as the reverse complement.
ATTTACCAAAGGAGCCCTCTAT
>JAPLWD010000066.1:0-1277 GCA_026396775.1 Candidatus Gribaldobacteria bacterium | reverse complement strand
CAAATTTTTAAGACTGGCCGTATAATCTCCCAAAGCCTTAACTGCTATTTTTAAATTCGTGTCATTCAGGCCAGAGCTAATTGAAAAAGGATGGGATTCTGTTTTAATACCCTGCGAATAGAAATTAAAATAAGCAAACTGCCCAGGTAGAAATTTTAAAGCTTTGTCTTTGGAAGCCATTTCAATTTCCATTGTTTGATCACTCATTTCTTTAATATTGACAACAGTATAATTAAACTTTGTTACTAATACCCATCCTATTAAAGTTCTGTACAAAAAAGCACTAATTCCTAATACAACTAGCCCAGCCATATAGATCTTCAATGGCAAGTTGCGAGCAACATCACTCGCTGCAAAAAAAGTATGAAAAATAGCAAAAAAGAAAGCAAGGCCTAAAAATTTATGCGATAACTTCCATATATGATAACGCAACTTGCTAAAATAAGTTAAAAAAAGCAAGGTTATTAAAATAACTAAAGCGATAATCCCAAAATTAATGGCATTATTGCTTCCGGGCAATAAAAACAAGGCCGCTTCCTTGAAAGATATCCTGGCAAATTTAAACGCTAAAACCAACGGATGAAACAATAGCAATAAGAAAGAAATCCCTCCCAAAAGATGGTGAGCTTTATAAACCCTATCCATTCCCCCGAAACAATTTTCAATAAATTTTGCTCTAGCGGATAAAGTCAAAGTGATAACAAACATCGCCATACCCAGTAACCCAAAAATCTGTCCCAAACTAGTTAGAGTGGACGTAATATCATAAAACCTCAAACTTAATGGTTTCATTACATACCAAAATCCAAGCGGAGCCAACGAAAAAACAGCTATAAACATCCAGCCTAATTTGTTCCGAAAGCTAATAAACATATTTTCATTCTAACAAACTAAAACAAGTAGGCAATGCCTACTCGTCTTTAAAGCCAGAAAGGATTAGTCATCCAAAATCTCATAATCCCAGCCAGGTTGCCAAACTTTTTGGTTACGCCAGTCTTCTTGAATAGCCTGAACCCAAGTTTTACCTTTTAGCAAAACTTCCAAAGCTAATTGAGGCGCTTGATGAGCCACTATGGCGATGTGCTGGCCATTATAATTCTTTTTTAAAAACTCTAAAAAACCAGCCATTCTTTTTTCAACAGCTTGATAGCTTTCACCATTCGGAAACGGCTGATCAATAAAATTTTCCATTTTATTCCCCTTAAAATCCTCTAATTGGCCATTAAAATCGCCATAATTGCACTCCCTTAACCTCTCATCTTGAATTATTTTGTATT
>JAPLWD010000030.1:507-2131 GCA_026396775.1 Candidatus Gribaldobacteria bacterium | reverse complement strand
GAATGTTCACCAAAATAACCTTCCTCGCCTCATTTCGTAATTTAAAGTTAGTTTTTTATGTATAATAACAAGGTAATACTTATTTTTTTAGTGATGTTTTTGTTGTTTTCACAGCAGGTTGTTGTGTTAGCTCAAATTGGCTCTAGTAGCTCAACTGCTAGTCCACTGGGAGGGGTTTTTCAAACTGTTAAAGTTTATTTTGTTAAAATTTTTGTTTTTTTAATAGAATTGGTTGAAAAAATGATTACTTGGCTCAAAGAGAAGTTTTTAACGGGGATTGGGGATTGGCTTAAAACTAGGAGGACAGCCATCCAGCAGGGGATTGGCGAGGAAAAAGCGGAATTGAAAGAAGGGTTTTTAAACCAATTAAAAGATTTTTGGCAAAAAATAAAAAATATTTTTTCTTTGGAGATAAATAGTAAAGCATTCTGTCATTCTGAACCAGCAAGCGAAGAATCCCAGAGATTCTTTGTTTTGTTAAGGACGACAGGAGAAGAGTTGGCTTTTATTTAAAATAGAGCTATAATCTATTTAATAGTTGAATGAGTATAATAACCCTTACACTCATTCCCGTATGCTATTTTGTAGCCAATCATCAGAAGCCACTTCTCGGGTAATTTTCCAAAAAATATCGAAATTGAGAATGTTAAACGCTTTAGGATATTATTTTTATAGCTTAACGAATTGCTAAAAGTATTTATTTTCTCTCCGTTTATCAATATATAAAAATTTTTTAATTATTCCATTGAACCAAGGGGTGCTTAAAATAACCCTCTCTCCTACTTTCCTACCTATGATACAAAAAACAAAAATACAGCTTCTTCCAAATCTAGACGATTTTTTACTTAATCTTCAAACAAATAACTTATCGTCAGAAACTGTTTATAATTATGAAAGGGACTTAAATGTTTTTCAAGATTTTTTAAAAGAAAACAATGTTAATTTTGAAAATGTTAACAAAAGAACACTTTTATTTTATAAGGCATACTTAAACTCGCAAGACAGAAAAACACCCCTGCATGAGCTTGGAAAAAATAAATTGAGTAGTTTTTCAACTAATAGGATGCTATCAGCTTTGAGATCTTACTTAAAATTTTTAGTTGATATTGATATCCCAACACCTATAACCCCTGAAATGGTTAAGCTCACAAAAAACGTAAAGAAACAGTATAAAATATCCGAGCTTTTAGAAATAATAAAAATATTATTTAAACAAGGATGGCTAAGCTAAAATGGTAGAAACAAGTAATTGTGGCAGTAAGAAATCGAGCGATGTTTGAGATACTTTTCTCAACTGGTATGCGTATCTCCGAGCTTATTAATTTAAAACAAAATCAAATAGATAAAACAGGCCGTATACTTATTAGAGGGAAGGGCAGAAAAGAAAGGTTCGTTTATTTAACCGCAAGAGCTGAAAAGCACTTAAAGAATTACCTTGATGTTAGGGGGATTGTTGATAGTTCATTCATCTTTATCCCCTATCATGGAAAAAATATTCATAAAGAAAACAAAAGAATTTCTGCAAACTATATGCAAGAAAGAATCAAAAGATATAGGGAATGGTTGGGTATAAATCTTCCGATTTCCTGCCACAGTATTCGTCACGCCTTTGCCACCTATTTGG
>JAPLWD010000030.1:0-473 GCA_026396775.1 Candidatus Gribaldobacteria bacterium | reverse complement strand
TTGGGTCATGAATCATTGAATACAACAACAAGATACATCAATGCCTCTAATAAATTTGCCGAGGATTCTCATCGAAAATTTCACCCATTAAAAGACTAAAACTATGCCCAAAACTTTATCTCCACAAAAAATTTGGCAGGATTGGGACTTTGTAGAAAAAAAGATAGAAAAAGAAGCCCAATGGTTGCATCAAAACATTTCAACTTTTTTAAAAGAGGAAACTAGTGCTCCGAGGGGTTGCAATGATTGCTTTATCCGTAAAATCGCTATTTTAATTGTCTCTGGAGGAATCATAGCAAAAAATATTTCTAAATCTCCAACACTAAAAGATTTTTGGATTAATGAAGAAAGTAGCAAAATGGAAAATAAAATCAAAATTTTTCATGGAATGGATTGGCATCAAGAGAAAATGAAAACTATTGAAAATCACTTTCTAATGCTTGGTTTTGAGGTTGTAAGAGAGCCAGCTATGC
>JAPLWD010000106.1 GCA_026396775.1 Candidatus Gribaldobacteria bacterium | reverse complement strand
TTACGCAATGAGCGATAATGATTTCGCTGAAAAAATGCAAAAATCTAAAGAAGAATTATTTAAAAACTTTAAACATTTACCTCAAGAAATGATTGAATTCACTTCTTTCATTTCACACGCATATGTTGATTAGAAAATACTTGCGAATTTATATAAATTCACTGCGAAAGAAAGGGTCAGAGGACTACTCAATTATTCCCGTTCCTGCCTGGTAGCAAGCTGATGAAATGTGATTAAGTATCTCGCGAAAATTTTCTAGGTCTCCCCCCTCTTTGCAACCAGATATTATTGATTTCAGTAATTCGCTACCTTCAAGCAACACAATTAGATTATAGTGTGTTTTGTCTTCCGTCGGTTCTTCCTCTCCAGCGAAAACTACCTTAATCTGCTGTTTTGCACTGTCAAAATTTAAAACAACAGAATCATCCAAGACAACCCTTGTTGCCATAAAGAATCCCTCCTTCAAGAATTAAATTCAATTATACCCTATGTAAAAATAAAAAAAATCCATTCTGAGTAAAACATACCAAGAACGGATGAAAAAAGCAAGGACACAACTTTTTAACGCTTGATCCATTGTGTCGCTCGTGTCCACTCGCTCCTTAGAAACCCACGGTTTCTAACGCTCCCCCTCAACAAGCTCGGGGTCACTGTTTTCCGACACGGGGAAATACCCAATTTCCCCGACCCCCTTTGTGACAATGCCCAAAACTACCGTTTTGACCATTGTGGAGCTCTTCGGGCACGTTTTAAACCGGGCTTCTTTCTTTCACGCATTCTAGAGTCGCGCGTTAAATAGCCAGATTTCTTTAAGCGTTTTTTGAAATAAGAATTTAATAAAACTAAGCATCTAGATACTCCATGCCGAGTTGCTTCCGCTTGCCCTGATAGGCCTCCTCCGTGCACCCTAATTGAAAGCCCAAACTTGCCCAAGCAATTAATTTTGTTTAAAGGAGCCACCACCTGCTCTGAAAAAGAACTCACTTTAAAATATTCTTCATAAGGCTTATCATTCACCGTGATATCTTTTTTACCTTGAGTAAAAAGGCGTACCCGAGCCACAGCGGTTTTTCTTCTACCCACCGCTTCAAAGTACTTGTTTTTCCCAGCCAACATTTGCTCTAAAGGCATAATTCCTTCTGGCGTATCTATCATTTCAATTTGAAAATCGTCTTTTATAGCTTCAATGGGCATCGCTTGAGCCACTTCTAAAACTTCTTCTTTCTTGATCTCATCCAATTTTTCAACCACAGGCTTAATAGCTGTTTTTTTAACAGCTGTAATCTTAGGCTTGCTAACTTTAACCGGAGTTTTCTTAGCTACCACCTTTTTAATCTTTTCTTTTGTTTCTTTTTTCTCCATAAAATTATTGATTGAGATTGATTTTAAGCCTTTTAATCATTTGATCTCTTAGTTTATTTTTAGGCAACATTCCCATCACCGCTTTTTTTAAAGGCTCCTGTGGCTTTTTCACCAAAAGATCAGCTAAACTAATCTGCCGAAAACCTTTGGCATACCCTGTGTGGTGGCTATAAAGTTTTTGTTTTAACTTACGCCCAGTAATTTTAATTTTACTAACATTATTAACAATCACAAAACCACCTTCATCTAAATGAGGTTGAAAAGTTGGCTTATTCTTGCCTCTTAATAGCATAGCTATTTCAGTCGCCACTCTTCCCATCGGCCTATTAGTGGCATCAATAATATGTTTTTCTCTTGTTTCCATAAATTATTTACTTCTTTTCTTTTTTGGCCTTTTTAATAATTTTTTTCTTCTCGGATTTTTCCACTAATTCAATAATCACCATTTTAGCGCCATCGCTTTTTCTTTGCCCTAATTTCATAATCCTTGTAAACCCACCCGATCTATTTTGAAATCTAGGAGCAATCACATCTATCAATTTCTTAACCGTTAAAGGGGTTAAAAAGCGTAACAAATAGCGCCTATTAGCCAAATCAGCTTTTTTAGCCTTGGTAATAAAGCGATCAATAAATCGGCGAAACTCTTTAGCTTTAGCCTCGGTAGTTTGAATTCTTTCTTTTGCAACAAAAGAAACTACCCAAGTTTTCATCAAAGCTTTTCTAGGACCGCTTTCCATCGAAAATTTTCTACCTCTCTTTTGTTTATTCATACCTATTCACTTTCTTTTAAAAACAAACCTAACTTCTTGATGGCCTTTTTAATTTCACCAACCGCTTTATCCCCCATCCCCTCTAATTCCCCTAAATCTTTTTCGGACTTTCGGATAATGCCTCCCACTGTTTTTAGGCTATTTTTAACTAAAGCATTTTTAGTGCGTTCAGAAACCTTTAAATCTTCAGCCTTCACTTTTTTATTTTCTTCTAGTTCTTCTGCGGTTTTCTCGGCTGAATCTATTTTTTTAGAACTGGCCTTTTCAGTTTTGCCTTCTTTTTCAACTTTTTCTTCAATTTTTTCAGCAAAAGCGTCTTGCACTATCAAAAAATGCTTCACTAAAATTTCAGCTGCTCTATTCATAGCCACTTGAGGAGTAATTGTGCCATCGGTTTCAACTTCTAAAGAAATCTGCCCAAAGTCAGTTCGCTTGCCAACCCGCATATCCTCAACCCGCAAACTAACCTTTTTGACAGGTGTGTAGATAGCATCCAAAGGCATTACCCCTACTTCTGATTTTTTTATTTCTCTTTTTTCAATCGGCTCATACCCAACTCCTCTTTCTACAACAGCCTCGATAACTAATTCAGCAGTTCCCTTGGTAAGAGTAGCAATATGCTCGTCTGGATTAATCAACTCCAATTCGGAAGTAAGTTTAAAATCCTTACCCTTCGCCTCCTTCTCTCCTTTAACGGATAGGGTGATATTTTGAGGCTCACCTGAAAACATTTTAAACCTTAACTTTTTAAGGTTCAGCATAATGATAATAACATCCTCCATCACCGATGGAACAGTTGAAAACTCATGTAAAACTCCTTTAATTTTAACTTGAGTAATAGCTGACCCCTCTAAAGAAGACAACAAAACTCTCCTTAAGGCATTGCCCACAGTGACAGCATAGCCAGGATAAAGGCCCTCTATTTCAAATAAGGCTTTATTTTCTCCTTTTTGAGTTATTTTAGGTGTGATTGGTAAGGGTATCATAGACCATAAAACTTTTTTCTCTAGCAAGAAACGGGTGTTTCAAGCTGTAGATTAAAAG
>JAPLWD010000122.1 GCA_026396775.1 Candidatus Gribaldobacteria bacterium | reverse complement strand
CGACTCTATGCTAGATAGACGCACTGGAGTTGACGATAAAAGTTTCCATTTAATTTTATTAGTTAAAAACGAAGTGGGTTATAAAAATTTATTTAAGCTGGTTACTAAAGCTCACTTAGAGGGATTTTATTACAAGCCTCGAGTTGACGATGAATTGTTGGCTAAATACTCCGAAGGCTTAATCGCCTTATCGGCTTGCATTAAAGGCAAGGTGCCTTGGTTTATCAATGTCAACAAGCCCGAAGAAGCCGAAAAGATAGCTTTAAATTATCAAAAAATCTTTGGAGCCGATAGTTTTTATTTAGAACTACAAGATCACCCGCATATACCCGAGCAACAAAAAGCCAACGACGGCTTAATCGCCTTAAGTCGCAAACTCAACATCCCACTAGTGGTTACTAACGACACTCATTACTTACACAAAGAAGATGCTGATGTGCAAGATATTTTAATGCTCATTAATACGGGAGCTAAAATTGACGACCCCGAACGCCTCACTATGAAAAATGAGGATTTTTCGCTTAAACTCGTAGCTGAAATGGTAAATTTTTGTGAAAAAATCGGCGCACCCGAAGCCATCACTAACACTCAAAAAATAGTTGAGATGTGCAATTTTGAATTTAAATTAGGGCAAACCCGCCTGCCAACCTTTACTACTCCTAGTGGGCAATCAGCGGATGATTACCTAAAAGAACTTTGCCTTATTGGTTTAGATAGCGCTAAGAAAAAAATCACTGATAAAGAAACCGCTTTAGAAAGATTAAATTATGAACTTTCGGTTATTGCTCAAACCGGTTTTGCCTCTTATTTTTTAATTGTGCAAGACTTTGTACGTTGGGCCAAAGAAAATCATATTGTGGTTGGCCCAGGCAGAGGTTCGGCGGGTGGTTCGTTAGTGGCTTTTTTAACTGATATTACCGAAGTTGATCCTTTGGCTCATAACTTATTATTTGAAAGATTTTTAAATCCTGCCCGTATTTCAATGCCGGATATTGATCTGGATTTTGCCGATAGACGACGCGACGAGGTTATTAACTATGTTTCGGAAAAGTATGGCCGTGAAAAAGTGGCGCAAATTATTACTTTTGGAACAATGGCAGCTCGAGCCGCCATTCGCGATGTTGGCAGAGCTATGAATTTACCCTATAGCTTTTGCGATCAGGTGGCTAAAATGATTCCAATGGGCAATAATTTAAAAGAAACTTTAGAGAAGGTAACCGAATTTCGCCAACTTTATACCACCGATGAAAATGCTAAAAAATTAATTGATGTTTCTAAAAAATTAGAGGGGGTGGCTCGTCACGCCTCCACCCACGCTTGTGGAATAATTATTTCGGATCAGCCCCTAGATGATATTGTGCCCTTGCAACATCCCAGCCAAGACGAAGCGATTATTGTGACTCAATACGAAATGCATTCTATTGAAGATTTAGGCCTTTTGAAAATGGACTTTTTGGGTTTAAAAAATTTAACCATTATCGAAGACACTTTAGCGCGGGTTTATGTGGTGCGTAACGAACAAATTGATTTAGCCAACATCCCCCAAGACGATCCCGAAACTTTTAAAATTTTTCAAGAAGCCAAAACAACGGGTGTGTTTCAACTCGAAAGTGATGGGCTTAAGAAATATCTAAAGGAGTTACACCCCACTTGTTTTGAAGATATTGTGGCAATGGTGGCTTTGTACCGACCCGGTCCCATTCAATTTATTCCTGATTACATTAACCGCAAGCACGGTCGGAAACAAGTGCAATATTTACACCCCAAACTGGAGCCAATTCTTAAAAACACGCAAGGTATTTGTGTTTATCAAGAGCAATTAATGCAGATTGCCCGCGATATTGCTGGCTTTAGCTTGGCGGAAGCTGATATTTTGAGAAAAGCCATTGGTAAAAAAATACCCGAGCTTTTAAAAGCTCAAAAAGAAAAATTTGTGGGTGGTGCTATTAAAAACGAAGTTAGCCAAAAAGTGGCCGAAGAACTTTGGGAATGGGTTTTACCTTTCGCTGCCTATGGTTTCAATCGAAGCCACTCGGTGGCTTACGGAATTATTGCTTATAACACGGCTTATTTAAAATCACATTATCCACCGGAGTTTATGTCGGCTTTGTTAACCTCGGAAAAATCTGATGTGGAACGGATTGCCTTTTTAATTGATGAATGTAAATCAATGGGCATTGAAGTTTTAGCCCCCGACATCAACGAAAGTTTTCGTAACTTTTCAGTGGTGCCCAACGAAAGCAAAATTCGCTTTGGCTTATTAGCTATTAAAAATGTAGGCTCTAATATTGTGAAAGCCATTTTAGAAGAAAGAAAAACTAACGGAGTGTTTACCTCTTTTAGCGATTTTGCCAGCCGAGTGAACGATAAAGATTTTAACAAAAAATCTTTAGAAAGTATGGCTAAAACCGGGGTTTTTGATAAGTTAGCTGAACGAGGGAAAATTTTAGATAATATGGAAAGCATTTTAGCTTTTAACCGCGATCTACGTAAAGAGAAAACCAGTCCGCAAAAAAGTTTATTTGAAATGGCAACTTCTTCGGCTGTTCCTTCGCTTTTACTGCGAGAAGTGCCCCCCACCCCCACCGAAGTTAAGCTGGTGTGGGAAAAAGAGTTGTTGGGGCTTTACATTTCGGATCATCCGCTTCATAATTTAAAAAAGCTAATGCAAGGCAGGGCTTTGCCAATTAAAGAATTAAGAGACAACCCTTTCAACTACGCAGTGAGGATTGGCGTGATTATTTCTTCGATTAAAAAAGTGATTACCAAAAAGGGACAACCAATGCTGTTTATGAAAGTAGAAGATTTAACTGATAAAGCTGAAATTGTGGTTTTCCCTTCAATGCTAGAACAAAAACCCGAGCTCTTTCAAGAAAATAAAATCGTTTTTATTACGGGCAAGCTTGATAAAGCCAAAGAAGAAATCCCCACCCTAATCTGCCAAGACATTGAAGAAGTATTAGAAGTGTAAAAATTATAAAATTAAAAATTTATGTCTCAAAATATTGAAACAATTCGCCATTCATTAAGCCACATTATGGCTATGGCTGTTATAAAATTATACCCAAAGGTTAAGTTGGGTATTGGGCCAGCTATTGAAAACGGGTTTTATTACGACTTCGGAGACTTAAAAATCTCCGATACTGACTTACCCAAGATTGAGCAAGAAATGCGAGCAATTATCGCCCAAAACCTTGATTTTACCAAAAAAGAAACTTCTCAAGCCGAAGCCGAAAAACTTTTCGCCAACCAACCCTATAAACTTGAACTAATCAAAGACCTTGAAAAAGATGGAAAGGGCAGACCTTCCCTTTATCAATCCGGTAACTTCGTAGATTTGTGTGCTGGACCTCACGTTAAGAACACCAAAGAGATCAATCCCCTCTCGTTTAAGCTTAGTAAACTGGCAGGCGCTTACTGGCGAGGTGATG
>JAPLWD010000070.1 GCA_026396775.1 Candidatus Gribaldobacteria bacterium | reverse complement strand
TTTTTGCCAGCCCCCACCGCCCTCACTCCCATCCCAATCGCCCCTGTAGTTTTCCCCTTGCCATTCCCCGTTAAAACGTAAATCATAAACTATTAGTAAAACGAAAAATCAAAATTATTTCACAAACTCTATTTTTAAATTATAACCAAATGCTTCGGCAATTTTTTGCAAAGTATTAGTGGTAAAATTCTGTTGACCTGCTTCCATTCTAGCTACATCGCTTTGTTGAGTGCCTATTCGCTGGGCTAAGTCACTTTGCGATAAGCCTTTCTTTTTTCTTAACTGTAAAATTTGGTAAGCAATCTCCAACTGCTTGCCAAACCTCTCGTAATCTTTTTTGAAACTGGGGTTCTTTAACTGTTCGGCTAAATAATCTTGAAAGTCAACAACCTTAAATTGTTTAGCTTGCATTTTTTTATTCATATGTTTTTTTATTTCGTAAAATATCCGCCAAATATTCAAAAGCTGGGCTATTTCCTTCTGTGCTGTTGCAATAAAACTTTACCTTGTAATTATTATTTCCAGCATATACCATATATGATATATGTCAATACTTGCTATAACAAATTGCTCCCGAAAGAGCAAATTGCAAAAACAAGCCTTAACCCCTTATAGAATAAGGGGTTTTCTCAGTAATTTTTTTTCAACCCCCTGTCATTCTGATGAGCTGACACGAAGTGTCACCCTGAGTGATAACGAAGGGTCTCAGGCGAAGAATCTCAATAAAACCATTTAAATCAATTTTACCACCCAAAAGTCACCAAAGCAACAAAAAAATCCTCAAAGGCTAAGGATTAAACATAACTTCAAAATAATTTATTAGGTAAGGAAGCAGAACGATGTCCAGCATCAAACCGCTATCCTTATCATAATTGCCACTCTATCGCTCTGCCTGGAGCACCATTCCCCAGATAGTATGATCATCTTTTACTAATTCTTGAACCACTCGGAAACCAATACATTCCCAAATTTCTTTGGAAACAAAACTGCAGGTTTCCAAATAGCAAGGCAATGTCCTATTACCACTATACTTAAACACATCCCAGACCAAAGCTCGACCCAGTCCTAGTCTTTGACAAGAAGACTTATTCCCAACAATACCGGGGTCAACTCCAACGATTCCTAGGTAGAGATGTTGTTTTTCATCCATAACCTTTTGATGAATCTCTTCATCAGCCTCCATCAGTTCCCTCCAGCGAAGAAAAGTACCATACCCAGCTTGCCCTCGCAAAATGATGTCCCAAAAACAGTGGTCACTCAAAAAATCCTCAAATTCCTTATCAGATATTTTTTCAGGTCCTACCAACCAAAGTACGGCTCCTCGTAATCCGTCTTCTACCGTGATTTTACCGTACTTACTAAAGTATTCCAGAAAAACTTTAAAGTAATCAGGTAAAATACTTTGCCGACATCCCTCATTAGGAAAAACGTATGTAAAAAAAGGGTCATTTAGAAAAGCCCTCGCGAGCATTTCACTTGTTCTATCTAGATCTCCTTTTTTGTTAAAGTCTCTAATGGTCCATCCTGTCGTATTCATCGTATCTCCTCCTAAATGCAGATAACTGGGATTGTCCTAAAAAAAACTTAAATTCATTATAAGTCCTGCCTTGTTTCTAAAGCAAATCTAACCTTTTGTCAACAAAAACTGTACATTATGTGCTAAATAAAAACTCGATTGCTACATAGTAATCGAGCTTTTATTTATTTCACTAGCCGGTGCAGACGCCCCAACCACATTGGGGGCATTTTTTGCAACCTTCGGTTTTAATTAAAGAAACCTTGCACTTAGGGCATTGATCGTGCTGATGACTATCGCCAAAACCCATCGCTCCCGAAGTTAACCCAGGCTCTAAATAAATTCCAGGGCCTTGAGCTTTGTCGTCTTTCAAAGAAATCATTTCTACTTCGTTGTCCTTCGGTTTTTTGCCCTTATCCTTTTTAATGTCAGTATTTAAAACCCCTTTAATTGATTTATCGCGAAACACCGTAGCCCCCTTACAGCCCATTTTATAAGCTAACAAGTAAGCCTCTTTCAAATCTTCCACTGTGGCGTTGCTAGGACTTTGATTAAAGCATCATCAAACAAGCCTTCTCGCTCCATCCCTTTTTCAAACACTGAATCAACATAATAGAAACTGCCAATCGCCACCTCTTTTTCAAACACCAAGCTAAACACCGGCTCAATCCCCGAGGAACACCCAGCAATCATACTGATACTGCCTGTGGGGGCGTTAGTGGTGGTTTGCGAGTGACGCAACCCATATTGTTTAATTTGTTCTTTTAAGCCTTCCCAATCTAAATGATGCTTACCTCCTTGGCTATAGGGGCCAGCCATTGGCAACTTTCCATCCGAGTAAAAACTTTTTGCATAATAGGGAAACTTACCCCTTTGCTTGGCTAATTCTATGGAGGCTACTTTGGAATGATAATTTACAAACTCCATTAGTTTCTCCATAAATTCCAAGCCATCGGGTGAGTTATACGGAATTTCTAGTTCAAACAACAAATCACCCAAACCCATAATACCCAAACCGATTTTGCGAGTTTTTAAAGTCATTTCCTCAATCTCAAGCAAGGGATATTTATTAACATCAATCACATTGTCTAAAAACTTCACCGCCACCCCAACCGTTTCTTTCAATCCATCCCAATCAAACTCCACCGCCTTTTTACGTCCATTCGTGGGGTTGGCCTTACAAAAAGCCCAAACATTAATTGAGCCAAGATTACAGCTTTCATCTTTATACAATGGCAGTTCCCCACATGGATTTGTTGATTGGATGGGGCCAAGGTGTTCTAAAAATGGGTTGTATTTATTGATGGCGTCTTCAAATAAAACTCCTGGTTCGGCTGATTCCCAAGCTTGGTAAACAATCATATTAAATAAATTTTGCGGATCAACCTGCTTAACTACAGTTCCATTTTTTGGGTTTAATAAAGCATAGGGCTCTTTCTTTTCATAAGCCTGCCAAAAATCAGGTTTCATTAAAACCGAAATATTAAAATTCCTCAAAGCCTGATTGCCTCTTTTAGCCACAATAAATTCTTCAATATCGGGGTGATTAATATCTAAAATACCCATACTAGCACCCCGTCTAATTCCGCCCTGCTTAATCACATCCGACATCTTATCAAACAGCGACATAAAACTAATTGGGCCTGAAGATACTCCACCGGTTGATTTAATAAAGTCACCCACTGGCCTCAATTTAGAAAAATTGTAGCCCACTCCTCCCCCTGACTTAAAAATAATGGCCGCTCGAAATAAAGCTTCCATAATACTTTCGATAGAATCTTCAATACCCAAAACAAAACAGGCCGAACCCATTCCCAAGTAGCTACCAAAGTTAGCCAAGGCAGGGGTGTTTGGAAAAAATTTCCGATTAGCCATTAAAGCAAAATATTTTTCAACTTCAGCCTCGTATTTATTAAAATGCCCTCTCTCAAACATTTGCAAAATACCCGAAAGCTTGCATTGTACTTGGCCTTCTTTATTAAAACGGTTAAAAAGTAATTTTAAGCCTTCAAAGTGAAACTGATTTAAAACAAAACGCCCAATTCTTAATTTATTTTCAAAATCTTTAAACTCTAAATTTTCTGTTGGGTGGACAATTTCGCTTTTTGGCTGATAAAGATCTTCATCAAAAAATAACGAGGTTAAAGCCGTATGCACCGCCACTCTTTCAAATAATTCTTTGGGGGTTTCAATAATATCGCCTTGATCATCTTTTCTTAAATAACGAGAACACAAAACCCTTAAAGCATTTAAATCAAACCGTTTATCAACCTCATCAATTTCTTCTTTTTGCAAAGCCTGCTGTTTTTGTTGTCTAACTTCGGATCTTTTTTGACGATAAAGAATATAGTGTTTAGCTACTTTGGCTTGACCTTCTTCCACTAAAACCTGCTCCACGATATCTTGAATTTGCTCAACCTTGGGGGTGGCATCATTCATTAACTTTTCATTCATCGCTTCAACCACCTTATCGCCAAGTTGCTTGGCTAAATCAAAATTTGGTTCACCCACCGCTTCAGTCGCTTTAAAAATAGCCCGCGTAATCTTTTCTAAACTAAAAGGAGCTAACTTGCCGTCTCTTTTTTGAATCTCTTTGATCTTTGGTTCTGCCATAAAATAAAAAATTTTCTAATAAACTAACATACTAACAATCCCGACCAGAATTGTTAAAATGTTAAATTATTAAAAAACGATAAGAGCAACAATTATTTATTAACTAAGTTATTATTTACCGGCTGTGGCAATGACTGTAATTTTCAAGTCTCCCTTGGGCAAAGATGGATCATCCGAAACCCCAAAAATAATCTTAGCTGAAGCGGGAGCTTGTTGTTTAACAAAACTAGCAGCAATATTAACTTCAGCTAAAGATAAATCATCTCCTCCTGATATGTTCAACAAAATACCTTGGGAATCGCTTAAAGAAAAATCTAATAAGGGCGAGTTTAAAGCCATATTAGCAGCCACTGTAGCTCTTTTCTCCCCCTTGGCTTGCCCAATCCCTAAAAAAGCTTTACCAGAATTTTCTAACAAATTTCTTAAATCCGCCAAGTTAACGCTGATAATCCCATTTAAAGAAATTAAATCCGAAATTCCTTTAACTGCCTCCCTAAGAACGCTATCCCCCAGCCAAAAAGCATTTTCCACGGTGGTATTTGGCCCAGCTAACAGCAATAATTTATCGTTAGCAATTACTAAAAGACTATCAACATTATCTTGTAACTTTTTTAAAGCACAGCTGGCAATCGCTTTGCGGGTAGTTCCTTCAAACGAAAAAGGCAAAGTTACAATGGCTACAGTTAAAGCGCCAATCTGTTTGCCAATTTCTCCTAAAATAGGAATACCACTTGACCCCGTTCCACCCCCCAAGCCACAAGTTAAAAAAATCATTTCCGAACCATTCAAAGCTTGTTTTAAAATTTCATAACTTTCTCTGGCCGCCTTCTCACCTATTTTAACATCCATTCCTGCCCCAAGTCCAGCAGTTATTTTTTCTCCAATTAAAATTTTCTTTTCTACCGCCGAACTATTTAAAGATTGAATATCGGTATTGACAGCGATCAAGTCCACTCCTGCAATTCCGCTTTTCTGCATTCTATTAACAGCGTTCACGCCTGCTCCCCCTATTCCCACAACCTTAATTTTTGGCACTTTTGGCATAATAAATATTCAATTCACTTTTTATTTAAGGCAAAAAGATTCTCAAAAATCTTTTAAGTTTATCTTTAAAATCTCCACCTTCAGGTAAATCCTTATCTTCTTGCAAATCGTCAAAACCCATTAACAATAAGCCCAAACAAGTAGCAAACTTTGGGTCATCGCAACCTATTATATTATGAAGATGGCCTAAACGGCAAGGGAGCTTTAATTTTTGTTTAGCTAGCTCCACTAGCCCAGGCATTGCTGACCCTCCTCCGGTAAAAAAAACACCAGCCGGTAAGGGTTCGGTGTTAATCCGTTTTAACGATTTTTGTACTTCATTGAAAAGTTGCGTAAATCTTTCTTCTACAATATCCCTTAGAAGTTTAGTGGAAAATTCTGGAAAGAAATCTTTTTCTTGGGGCTCTTCTTCGGCCAACATCGCCTCTAAATTTTTTGAAACTTGTTTAGTTTTTTGCTTAGTTTTTAAAATCTTTTTTATGGCTTCGGACTTTAAAGTGCCATACTTTTTTTTAATAGCTTCGGCGGTGGAAATTTCGGTTCTTAAACAAATAGCAATATCGTTAGTAATATTAGCAGAGCCAATCGGAAAAACTGCAAAATCTTTTTAAACAGCCTAACTCTTTATGTTCTGAAGTAATCACAGCTCTTGAGGCCGCTAAGGGGGATAACACTGGATTGCCCAATAAAGAAAGAACTGCCAGAGAAAAAGCCTTTTCTAAACTTTCTAAAACTGGCGAGAAGATCCCCAAAAGTAGAGCCTTAACCTCTAATCTAGTGCCATTCAAGCCCAGCGGATCTTTAACTATCCCATCGTTATCAATAGTATATTCCAAAGGCACAATGTCTAAAACTTCTCTGTTAAATGGCAGATGAACAGTTTGAGATTCTTTTTAAACCCTATTCACATCTTCTTGAGAAATTTTTTGATCAGCCCGAGAAACCGAAACCAAACCTTGAGAGGCAATCGAAAACAAATGCATCCCATTAATATTGGTTAAAACTTCTTTGATTTTATAACCATTTTTTTTATTTAATTCCTCGCGAGCCATTTTTAAAGATTCTCCCACTCTCTCCGGCCTAATTACCTCACCATTTTTCATACCCGAGCAAGTTATCTCGGTTTGAGAAATAATCTCAACTTCATCAGTTTCCAAGTTTTTCTTGGCACAAAGACCTTTGATAGAATAGCTACCAACATCAAAAGCACAAAGACTTAAAGACTTCATAATAATAAAAAATTAAAAACTAAAAAATCTGTTTGCTTATTATATAACAACTTGCTGATTCTTGAAATACCCTTAAGCTGTTTACAAAACTATTCCTACTGCAAATTTAGCTTTTTGGCTACGACTTCGTCAGGCTGGCGCAAAAATCTAAACTTTCGTCACGAAATAGTTTTGTAACTATCTCATTTTCTTTTTGTAGCATTTTTTTAGCTATTAAAAAAGATTTTTCGTGATCATAGCCTAAAAGGTGCAGGATTCCATGAATAATAATCCGAGTTAATTCAAGAGAGACTGAAACGCCATATTCTTTAGCTTGAGCTCCAATCACTTCTGGGCAAATAATAATCTCTCCTAAATAAAAAGTGCCATCTAGTGATGGAAACTTTAAAGTAATATCCTTTTCAGCAAAAGCTAAAACATCAGTTGGCTGATTAATTTTACGAAATTTATAATTTAAACTTGTCATTTTTTTAGAACCCACAACAACTAGTGATAAATCTGCGGTTGGTTTTTTTTCTTGAGTTAAAATAGCCCCCACTATCTTGAGGATTAAGTTACTATTTATTTTAAATTTCGTAAAATTCCTTATGTTAACCGTCATAAGGAAACTAAGCTTGACCCATTTTTTGCTTTTCTAAGTATTCCTCATTTTTGGCAATTCTTCTTAAAGCAGATAATTTAACTAAAGGTCGGCTTTGAGGTTTATTTCTAAACTGTCTTCTTCTGATTTCTAAAACAATACCACTCCTTCTCATCTTTTGAGAAAAACGCCTAATCAAACTTTGGGAAGTTTCTTTATTTTGTTTTTGAACTGTCAATGGCATATTTTGATACTTTACATTACTAATTGTCGACCTATATTGACTTTTTAAGTCTTTTTTTAATTTCGTTCACCGCCTTTTTTAAATCAACCACATCTTGATTGCCAGTTTTCATCTCCCGAATAATCACTTGCTCATCAATGGCTTCTTTTTGCCCTAAAATCAAAACAAATTTAACATCTAGCCTATCCGCTATTTTCAATTGAGCCGATAACGAATCCTTGTGTAAGGCTTCGCCCACTTTCACGCCGGCCTCTCTAAACTCTTCAAATAACTTTAAAGATTTTTTCTTGGCAATTTCACCCACCTGCGCTAAAAAAACTTCAGTAATTTTTTCTTTGCTAATTGGTCTTTTCATCCTCTGCTTTAAAATGGCAGCTATCCTTTCCACGCCTGCGGCCGCTCCACAAGCCGGAGTTGGCTTGCCACCTAACATTTTAACCAAATCGTCATATCGACCACCACCCGCCAAAGCCCCAATCTGTTTACCATCTTCAGTATCTTCGTAAATTTCAAAAACGGTTTTAGTGTAATAATCCAAGCCTCTCACTAAATATGGGTTTAGATTATAAGGCAAACCTTTTTCATCTAAAAACTCTAACAAATTTTTAAAGTGATCGTGGCATTCCTTACATAAATGATCCACAATTTGTGGCGCGCCCTTTTTAATCCTTTGACACTTTTCTTCTTTGCAATCTAAAATTCTTAGAGGATTTTTTTTAATTCTTCTTTTACAATCAGTGCAAAGACCGGTTTGACGAGATCTTAAATAGCCCATTAAAGCCTTGCGATAATTAGCTTTACATTGAGAGTCGCCCGTAGAGTTTATTTCCACTAGCAAATTTTTAAAACCCAGCTCTTTTAAAATATTATAAAAAATCTGAATAATTTCAGCGTCAATAATTGGATCAGCCACGCCTAGGCTTTCAAAACCAAACTGGTGAAATTGGCGAAACCTTCCTGCTTGGGGGCGTTCGTGCCGAAAAAATGGCCCAAAATACCAAAGTTTAACGGGTTTAGGTTGATTTTGCATCCCATTCTGAATATAAGATCGCACAACCCCAGGGGTGCCTTCGGGCCTTAAAGTTAATCGATCACCTCCCTTAGAAGTTAGACTGTACATTTCTTTTTCCACAATATCAGTATTAGCTCCAGTGCCTTTTTCAAAAATAGCCGTGTCTTCTAAAATGGGTGTTTCAATGCGTGTAAATTCGTAAGAATCGGCCATATGCGAACAGGCTTTTTTAACCTTGTCAAAATAATCCCACTCTTCTTGGAATAAATCATGCATACCTGTTGGTGTTTGAAATTTTAAATTCATATCTTTAAAAAAGCAGTTAGTAATTACAGGGTTTCATAGACAGGGGCTTGAAAATAATCTAATTGGATTGGTGGCCAAGCTCTAATTAAAACTCGGCCAATTATTTCTTGTTTTTTAACCGCCCCCCATCGGCGCGAATCCGATGAATTCATCCGATTATCCCCCAAAACAAAATATTCATCTTGGGCTAAAACCTGTTTAGTTGTACCAAAAAGTACAACATTCTCTAAATAGCTTTCTTTTAAAACCCTTTGCTCGCCTAGCTTGTTAGTAATAAAAATTTGGCCATCCTTAATTTCCACGGTTTCAGCTGGCAAGCCAATAATCCTTTTAATAAACCGCTCGGCTGGGTCTACAGCCATTATGGAAAGTTGGCTCCATTGAGGCTCCTTTAACAATAAAGGGCTGAAAAACAAAGTAGCGGATTGGCAAAACAATTACCAAGGCCAGCAACACTATTTTTAAGATCTCCCACACAAAGGACAAAAATTGCTTCATAAAGCTAAATAAATTATGTTTTCATAGTACCAAAAATCCCCCCCCAAAGCAACCCCCCAATCCCCCCCGTCATTCTAGTGAGCTGACACGAAGTGTCAACCCTGAGTGATAACGAAGGGTCTCAGGCGAAGAATCTCTCCCCTACCTCCCCAACAACTGATTTAACTTTGCTTGAGTGGTTTTGCCCAAAAAGCCAGTGCCCTTGGTTAAACCCCAAGGCTTGAGGATTTCTTCTTTGTAT
>JAPLWD010000110.1 GCA_026396775.1 Candidatus Gribaldobacteria bacterium | reverse complement strand
TAGTATTCAATAGCTTTTGAATAATCATTGGTATTATGGGCAAGAATGCCAAGATTATTATAACAGATCGCTATTCCGGTCATATCGTTTACTTTTGTCAGGATGCCAAGAGCCTTTAGATTGTATTCTTCAGCCTTAATATTATTCCCCTTAATCTGTTCTATGTTACCAAGCTGGATAAGAGAATTACCGATCCCTTTTGCATATTTTATTTTTTCTGCATTTTCCGAATGAAGTCATAAAAACCGAGTTCACTTATTTTCCTTTTCCTAGGATAGAACAAGGGTTGTTAAGGGGCGATTTAAGCATAGATAGTTTGTTGGATATAGCGGTTAATAAAGTTTTTACTATTTATCAAAAATCAAGAGCTCGCGATTATATTGACCTTTATTCTATCATCCAGAAAATGGGTTGGGATATTGCTAGTTTACTAAAAAAGGCTCGGGTAAAATTTGATTGGCACATTGATTTGTTGCAATGGGGTAGCCAGCTACTGCAGGCCGAGCAAGTTAAGGATTATCCAGTGCAATTAAATAAATTGTAAACTAAAACCTTTTTAAATAATAAAAATCCCCCACATTCCTTAGTTAGGACTGTGGGGGTTTTGATTTGTGCAGTTGGTGTTGCCTTACGATTGTAAGGCGTTGAGTACTTTCGTCTCAATTTCTTGGTAGAAATTAAGAGGAAGAGAGTATCCGTCGCGAGCTACGCAGTGGTAGTTATACTTGCTACCAAATTTAGCCCTTTTGTAATTAGCCGACTCTGCCCATGCCTTTTTGAGGCCGACTTTTCTTATATCTTCGCAGAAAATTTCCTTTCGGCCGGGGCAGAGATTAGTCTGCCCCGAAAGGTGTAGGTAGAAGCCGGCCGCAGTCTGGTTGCAGGGGTGGCAACCTGGATAGAGGGAAACGCCGTCTTCTAGAAAAGTCTCCAAGGAGATCAGATTTTTCTGGATAGCCCAAATATACATTTGAGCCCAGACATCCTCAAGTTTCAAGATATAATCTTGAAACTCTTTTTCCCTTTCAAACTCATCCACGCCCTTGCCACAAATGTTGGTTGGGCAGGTAAGTGTATAAATATTTCTTACCCTACCCCACTGATACATCGACAACATCTCGTCGATATTCTCCGGCTTGCACGGAGCTGCTATCATGGCTAGCCGTGTTGCTTCGCCTTCAACGTAATCGTTAAAGCCGGCTTTAACTAGGTTGGTTAGAGCTTGGTCTCTGAAAGCAACATAGTTTTTTAGTAAATTTTTTTCGGAGAATTTGTCTACTCCAACAAATTTTTCCTGCATCAACCTGTTAAAAGAGTTGAACCCGAGCAGAATACTCACATTTAATTCTTTTAGCGCTTGGATAAGCTCCCAGCCGGTTTTGATTCCATATTGTTTGTTATACTTTCTTGCTAAGTCGTCACAGCCTAAGACGTGACCTTTGGTAAATACTGCGATACTAATTCCCATATCGCTCACTTCGCGCAGAAATTCCAAGAATCTTGAATCCTCAAACGGTTCGCCACGGCCTAGGATTTTAATCTCTTGTAAACCAAGGGACTTTGCCTCTTTGACGTAACCAAGAATTTTTTCGTGCGTTAAAAATTTAGCGCATGGAGAGTCAACCCTGTCGTCTCTGCGAAAACAATGTTTGCATCTCAGACTACACTTGTTGCCCTTGTCAAAGTCCATAGTGAACAACTTCGCAGTGCCGTCGGGCAAACATGAATGTAATTGATCTTTACTAATATTGCCCCAGCCTTTCACATTATTCTTATAGCCGTCAGGAAATTGGCCGGGGAACAACACTGGAACCGTAGCAGACAATTTTTCCAGAGATGAATCATCCTTGCGCACGATGGCGAAAACCAACATAAGTGATTCAACTTTGCGGTCGCCAACTTCTTTATTCTTTTTAAAAGAAATATCAATCTTGGCTTTTGCTTTGACTGGATACTGTACCCAACTAGACTCAAATCTTTCATGAACAATGCCAGAGATCTTCTGGTTAATTACAAGAGTATCACCACTAAGGACGCAGATGTAATTAAAAGGGTTGTTCTCTTCGGGATAAAATAATAAGGACAAACCTTGTAAACTTGGGTCTGTATTCTTTATTTTCAAAGAATAGCCGACACTTACAGAGAAATTAGAAACTATCAACATTATAGATACTGCAATAATTAACCAATTTCTTTTCATTTTTGTTTCTCCTTTTTTGCATATGACGCCATATGGAATAGGGCAGTATTTGGAAGGTTCTAACTTAAACTTATGGTTACAGCATAGCATACTATTTAGAAAGTGTCAATAGGTTTAGTCAGAATGGCTATGGAATGTGTCTTGTTTTATCAACATTTGTGGATTATTAAGATATTTTGTTGAAAACTATTGACACAAATTAGGATTTTGTTATAATGGCTACATAAGGTAATAATTAAAATCTATGATTAAAAAAGAATTGTTGGTTGAGGTGGGGTTTAGTGATAAGGAGGCCAAGGTGTATTTGGCCTTGCTTGAAATGGGTCGAGGCACAGCCAGCCAGATTGCCAGATCGGCTGGTATTCAACGCACCACGGCTTATAACATTTTAGATATTTTGGTGAGTAAAAAGTTGGTTCAGCTTTCGGGTAAAGAGCCCAAGGAAGAGTATATAGCTGAATCACCTGATAAAATTTTAACCTTGCTTAAAGAGCAGTCTTCGGCTTTGCAAGAAAAAATAAAAAAAGCCAGTAAGCTTTCTTTGCAATTAAAATCAATCCAGAAAGTGGGGGATCGAGCGCAAGTAAAATTTTACGAGGGCAAAGAAGGCTTAAAGGAAGTTTATGAGGACACTTTAACTTCAACCGAGGAAATTAGAGCTTACGCTACCTTGGATGATATGTATCAAGCCTTGCCTGGGTATTTCCCAGATTATTTTAAACGCCGGGCTAAAAAAAAGATTGCCATTAAGGCGATTATTCCTGCCACTCCCGAAGTGGCTGAGAGAATGAAATACAATCAAGCAGAAAAGTTTCGGTTTTCGCCCGAGATTAATATCTATGATAATAAAGTGATGATTGCTTCGTGGCGAGAAAAGCTGGGGATTATTATTGAGTCAGCCGAAATTGCCGATGCGATGAAAAAGATTTATGAGCTAGCCTGGCTGGGAGCTGAAAGTCTTGAGAAGAAAATTTAAAATAAAAAGCCTCCGTTGTAACGGAGGCTTTTTGAGCTTTTTGTTTAAAGGTGGTTGTGAACTACGGTGCCGGGGTTTTCAGGGGAGGCGACTATTTCGGTTTGATTGGCTGGCAGTTTGGGTGAAACTTTATCAAAAACAAATTTGGCATCGCCTTGGGTCATATTGGTGCAACCAGCAGACTGCTGGGTTGAAAAACGATCATGC
>JAPLWD010000026.1:1339-2224 GCA_026396775.1 Candidatus Gribaldobacteria bacterium | reverse complement strand
GTTTCGCCCAATTCGTTTTACGCAATGTTACAAACCATTTTACAGGGCTTAAGGGCTTTTAAAATTGAAGAATCAGCTAAAGAAATTAGAAAAAATGTTGAAAATTTGCAAAAACATATCCTAGCTTTTGATAGCTATTTTGGGAAAATGGGTAAAAATATGGAAACCTTGGTTAATAGCTATAATATTGCGTATAAAGAATTGGGTAAAATTGACAAAGATGTGGTTAAAATTACGGATGGCGAGAGGCAAGTTGACCCATTACAGATTGACAAACCCAGTATTGACTAATTATTAAAAAACAGTAGACTATAAAGCATTAAGCTAATTAACGATTAAATTTATGGCATTTGCAGTGATTAAAACTGGTGGCAAACAATATATAGTTGAGCCAGGCAAAAAATTAAAAGTGGAAAAGCTAGATCTAAAAGAAGGCCAAAAAGAGGTTGTTTTTGACGAGGTTTTACTATTGGAGAAGGACGGTAAAATGGAAATTGGCACTCCTAGAGTAGCAGGAGCCAAGGTGACGGCTAATATTTTAAGAGAGGGCAAGGCGGATAAAATTATTATTTTTAAGTATAAATCTAAAAAACGCACTCGCGTGAAAAAAGGCCATCGCCAACCTTACTTAGAGGTGGAAGTGAGTAAAATCTAGTTTTTCATTTTAAAACCCCTTATTGTGTGATGCTGATACTACACAATAAGGGGTTTTGTTTTCTAAAAATGAAGTTTAGATATGTCCTCCCGGATATAATATATCATGGAGGCGACTATAGACAGTAATATTCCGAGAAAAAAGTAATTCATATTTTTCTCACCTCCTTTAAAGTTCTAATGGCGGCAATTTAAGGCCGCTGAAATGGTGGCTTCGTCGGCGTATTCTAT
>JAPLWD010000026.1:0-1318 GCA_026396775.1 Candidatus Gribaldobacteria bacterium | reverse complement strand
GCCAAGTTGGGTTACTTGTATCTTGGTCGCTTCGAGTTTGCGTTTTAACCAAAGAGAGGTGTGCTGTCCCTCAATAGTTTGATTTAAAGCCAAGATAATCTCTTTGATGTT
The DNA here is from genome assembly GCA_026396775.1 of Candidatus Gribaldobacteria bacterium. GTDB lineage: Bacteria > Patescibacteriota > Minisyncoccia > Minisyncoccales > CG1-02-41-26 > JAPLWD01. The sequence goes on along the minus strand of JAPLWD010000026.1, from coordinate 1,207 downwards.
TTCATCTTTAATTCTTTGTAAAAGGATTTGTGTTTTAGATTCTAAAACCCCTTCATCTTCTTTGAGGGGTGAGGCATTTTCTCCCAGCACAAAATAAGTGCCCAAGTAACTTTTGGTTTTTTCTAAAGCTTCTAAATCAACTTCTTTTTCCACTAAGCAAATTTGTCCGTTTTGGCGTTTGATGCTAGAGCAGATTGAACATTTTTTTTCAGTGTCTATTTCTGGCTCAAAAGCTCTTTGACAAGCTGAACAAGTTTTGGTTTTATTTTTCAAAGTGGCGATAGTTTCCACTAACTGAACAATTTCAGCTTTGGGGGTTTTAATTAAATAAAAAACAAAACGAGCCGCCGTTTTGGGGCCAATGGTTGGAAATTTAGCGAAAATTTTAATGAGTTTTTCAACGGTGGGAGAGTACATAATTAGTAGCTATCGGTGTAGCCTTTGGCCATATTACGAAAGCTGGCTCGAGTTTCATCAAAAAACAATTCCACCTTGCCCACTGGACCGTTACGATGCTTGGCCACAATAATATCAGCAATGCCCTGCCGTTCGGAATTTTGTTTGTACCTGTCTTCTCGATAAATAAACATCACCACATCCGCATCCTGCTCTATAGAATTATGAAGAATTATTCCATTTGCTATAAAATTATGCGTTTCTGGAACAGTAGCGTCAAAAACTTCAGCCTCACCTAATTCTTTAATAGAAGTAATTTCATCCCAAAAAATTTGAGCCTTAGCCATCTTTTTCAATTTTTCCGATTTTAAAAAATCGGCAATTCTAGACAGTCTCGCCATCCCGACGCTATTTCTCAATAGAGCTGTGCCATTGTATTTAATGCCTAATTCGTTAACAAACCCTCTTGTTGTTATTCCATTTTCTATCCGCAAAGGCTCAATAATGTATTCCCAAATTTCTTTTGGCCAAACATCAAGATTGGTATTTGATTTCATACTCTCCAGTTTTTCAATAAATTGAGGTATAGATTTTCCCCTTTCCCCATGGCACCCAATTTCTTTGAGGAATTTCATCTGATGATCTTTACCATATACCGATACGGTGTAGCAGGTTCGATAATCCCCTTTATGTTTTTCAGCTATTTTACTCCGCATACCAAACCTCAACAACAGATACTTAACGCTTTCTGCTATTTGGTAGCTGGTGGAGCTATAGTAAATGCTTATTTGTTTTTGATTATTTCTTAATG
>JAPLWD010000051.1:14181-14542 GCA_026396775.1 Candidatus Gribaldobacteria bacterium | reverse complement strand
AATTATCGTTAGTAATGACGCTGATAATAAAGGAGTATCGCCTAAGTATCTTGAAAATTTTATTGATAAATTTGAAGAGAACCCGAAAGCGGATGGTTTTTCTGGGCAATTAGATTGGGATACAGAAGCTTATACTAAATACCCCTTGGTACACATTGGCACTCGATTATTCCAATATTTAGATATTGAAACTAGACATCAAACTGGGCATATTCCAACACCTGGGGCAAATTTTGCTTTTCGTTCAAGTATATACAGTGCCGTTGGCGGATACATTGAAGACACTAATTTAGCTGAGGATGTAGTTTTAGGCCAGGCCATTCTTGACGCTAGAAAAAGCAGAAAAGCAGTGCAGTTTGCT
>JAPLWD010000051.1:0-14150 GCA_026396775.1 Candidatus Gribaldobacteria bacterium | reverse complement strand
TCAAGATTATTTACTTCGGCTCGCAGAGCCGTTAGGATGTTGGATAAATTTAATTTGCCGCCGTTTTCCCAATGGGAACAGGGATTCAGCGCGTTTGATGACGAAGTAAGAAAACTTGAATCCGGTGTGGAGAATGCTCCTGGTGTTAATTATAATGATCGCACAGTATTAGATAATTTAAAAAATGGTTTGGAGTATATCGTCAATGGAACCATTGATTCATACGAGAGAATGAATAGCTTGGGTAAAGACCACGAGGTGTATAAAAAGGTTTTAGGTTTAATGGGGATTAAATATAAACTAAATAAAGAGGGCAATATCGTTTTTACAGATACGACGCGTTTAATTAACGGGTTGAAAAATTACAAGGAAGAGGGCGTTTTGATTAGAGATGCAAAATCTGGCAAACCGAGAGCAGGGGCTGACCTGAAAAGGTTAAGATCTCTAAGAAAGCGACCCTAATTTTTAATTTTTTTGATGAGGTCGCGGATTTCGGCGGCACGCTCGAAGTCTAGGTTAGTGGCGGCTTGTTTCATTTCGGATTCTAAAATTTTAACATCGTTAATGGCGCCAAACTCGGCCATAATTTGTTTTTCCTGGCTGGCAAATTGCCAGCTTTTTATTTCCTTACTAATCGCTTGTGGGGTAATGTTGTGTTGTTGATTATATTTTTCTTGAATCTTTCTTCGCCTAGTTACTTCCTTAATAGCTGATTGCATTGAGCCAGTTAATTTATCAGCGTATAGAATTACTCGGCCGTTAATGTGTCGAGCTGCTCGACCCATAGTTTGGATTAAAGTGGTTTCGTTTCTTAAGAAGCCTTCTTTGTCAGCATCCAAAATAGCCACTAAGCCCACTTCGGGTAAATCTAAACCTTCTCTTAATAAATTAATGCCAATTAAAACATCAATGTCGCCTCGCCTTAGTTTATTTAAAATTTCGGGACGGTCTAAGGTTTTAATTTCTGAGTGCAGGTATTGGGCTTTAATACCTTGGTTTTTTAAATAATCCGCCAATTCCTCGGACATTCTTTTGGTTAAAGTAATCGCTAAAACCCGTTGATTTTTTTTAGTAGCTTCTTTAATTTCTTTGGTTAAATCTAAAACTTGTCCTTGGGTGGATTTAACTTCAATGGCCGGCTCTAAAAGCCCGGTTGGCCGAACCACCTGCTCCACAGTAAAGTTTTTAGTGGCTTTGTGTTTCTCATAGGGGCCAGGGGTGGCTGAAACATAAATGGCTTGTTTAACCTTTTCTTCAAACTCTTCAAATTTTAAAGGGCGGTTATCCAAGCAAGATGGTAAGCGAAAACCATGCTCAATCAACACATTCTTTCTGGCCTTATCGGTATTATACATTGCATGCACTTGCGGGATAGTCATATGTGATTCGTCAATTACCACAAGGTAGTCATCTGGAAAGTAGCCTAATAATGAAAAAGGAACGGAGCCTGGTTTTCTGGATTCAAAGTACCGCGAATAGTTTTCAATGCCTTGGCAATAGCCCATATTTTGAATCATCTCAATGTCATAGTTAGTTCGTTGGGCTAATCTTTGAGCCTCCACTAATTTATTTTGTTTTTTTAACTCAGCCAATCTAATCTCTAAATCATTTTGAATGTTGCTGATGGCAGTTTGGATTTTGCTTTCAGGTGAAACCCAAAATTGCGCTGGAAAAATAGTTATTCGATTAATTGGTAAATATTTGCTGACTAGTTTTTCTTGGTAGCTTTTTTGGTAAATTTGGGCTATTTCATCGCCAAAAAATTCCACTTTGATTATTTTTTCGGCTGTGACTGTAAATACCTCCACATTATCGCCTCTTACTCTAAAGCTTCCGGGTTTTTGCTCAATGTCGTTGCGCTGATAAAGCAAGGTGGTAAGCTGGCGCAAAAAATCTTGGCGTTTAATTTTTTGCCCCACTTTAAGATTAAAGCTAACACTTTGGTAATCCTCAGGCGAGCCAATGTTATAAATACACGAAACCGAAGCCACGATAATTACATCCTTTCTCTGCATTAAATCCTGCACGGCCTTGTGTCGTAAGTGGTCAATTTGCTCGTTCACTTTGGCGTCTTTTTCAATGTAGGTATCGGTTTGAGGGATATAGGCTTCGGGCTGGTAATAGTCGTAATAAGAAACAAAATAATGCACGCCATTCTCTGGGAAAAAATCTTGGAATTCTTGATAGAGTTGAGCCGCCAAGGTTTTGTTATGCGAAATAACCAAAGTGGGTCGCTGAGCTTGTTCAATTACATTGGCCAAGCTAAAGGTTTTGCCACTACCCGTTACACCCAAAAGCACTTGGTGTTTAGCTCCAGTTTTAAGGTTTTTTGATAAGGTGGCGATAGCTTGTGGCTGATCGCCAGTGGGTTTAAATTTGGAAACTAGCTTAAACATGTTAGAATAAAGGATGAGATGGTTAAAAAACTATTTCGTAGCGAAAGTTTAGATTTTTGAGCGAGACGAGGAGGACGAGTAAAAAGGTTTGAAGCCATAGCTGAGTTATGGTGAAAAGCTTTTTGCGAAGTCTGACGAAGTCGTAGCCGAAAAGCTAAAATTGCAGTAGGAATAGTTTTGTAACCATCTCAACAGGTTATGATAGCATATCTTAAAGGAAAAATCATTTTAAAAAAGGACAGTTATGTGATTGTGGAAGTTGGGGGAGTGGGCTATGAAACCCATATTTCTGAGCCAGCTTTTCAAAAACTGCCCAATCTTGGTGACTTGGTGGAGCTATTTTGTCATATGGATGTTAACGAGCGAGGTATTAAGCTGTTTGGGTTTTTAACCTTTGAAGAAATGGAATTTTTTAAGATTGTGCGTAATATCCAAGGAGTTGGTCCTCGAGCCGCTTTGGAAATTTCAGGGATTGGCCCATTGGAAAAAATTCAGGCGGAAATTGAAAAGGGTAATTTAAAATTTTTAGATGGTATTTCAGGTATTGGCCCCAAAAAAGCCTCTAAAGTTATTTTAGAGCTTTCGGGGCAAATTAGAACCGCCAAGTCCTTGGCTAAAAATACCAAAGAGAGCCTTGAAAAAGATGAAGCCTTTTTGGCTTTGGTTAATTTAGGGTTTCCTAAGGGAGCTGTTAGTGAGGCTTTAACTCAATTGCCCAAAGGGATTATTGATACTCAAGAAAGAATTACTCAAGCTTTAGCAATACTAGGGAAATAGGCTTTTGGCTTTACAAAGGCTTGAAATAGGGTAAGATTAAAACATCTTAACAGTAAGCCATAATGAGAGGCTTTTTATTTTGATGTATGAATAAGCAACTATCTAAAAGCCTGAAAAAATATGTCAGGCTCGAAAAGGGCAGAATTAGGCGCGAGAGTGGCGACTTGGCAGTTCAAAAAGAAGCCATCAACAAGCTTTATCAGAAGATGGGTTTAGCTGATTTAGTTGTGGAAAAAGCAGAGCTTCAAAATTCATAATTTTTGGTATAATAAAGTTGTCTTTTGAGAGGTAATTTTGAATAGCCCTCGTAGCTTAAATGGACAAAGCGGTTCCGTCCTAAGGAAAAGACTAGGGGTTCGAGTCCTCTCGAGGGCATCAGTTGATCTATTTATTGCATCTAAAAAGTATGTCTAAAATTAAGATCGATAAAAAGCATATCTGGACCGGCGTAGTCGCCCTTGGTTCAGCCTATTTTGCAATTTGGGCGGCCGTAGGAATTATTGTTGGCTATATCTCAACCAGATGGTTTGCTAAAAAATACCTTGAAACTGGCAAGGTTAAATCGGTTATTTTTTCTTTGGGTTATTGGAAAATTCATTTGCATCACTGGATTATGGGCACCATGGCTTTAGTGGCGATACCGATTATTGGATCTTATCATGAATGCCCAAAAATTTTATTGGGCTTAATTGGCGGAGTGATTGCTGAAGATTTTGAGGATGCCTATAAGCCAGTGTTAGGCTGGTTTAAAAAGAAAGACAAAATATAATCTAGACCCTAGAATGCCTATTGTACCAGTATATCGTCTATGGTACAATTGAATAATGAATAAAGAAACAATAAAAGAAAAGGCGATAATTTTAAGGAAGAAGGGTAAAACATATTCTGAAATAAATAAAGAGTTGGGTTTAAAAATAGCTAAGAGTACTTTATCCTATTGGTGTCGGGGTATTATATTGCCTCCAGAGTATAGCTCAAAAATTAATTTATTAAACTTAGCCAGTTGTGAAAGGGGGCGGGCGGTTGCACTTGTCGTTAATAAACAACGGCGAGAAAAATTTTTGCAGGTGGTTCGCGAAAGAAATACTTATTTACTTAATAGGGTAGATAAGCATATTTTGAAAATGCTATTAGCGATGATTTACATCTGCGAGGGTAGCAGATGGAGTGTGCATAGGGGGTTGTCATTTGGCAATACTGACCCAGAGATGATAAAGTTTTATATCTATTTGCTCAAATCGTGTTATCCCGAGATCATATCACACGAAAATTTACATTGCCGTATCGGTTGTCGAGCAGACCAAAACATTAAAGAGTTAGAGAAGTTTTGGTCTAAGACCACAGGGATACCACTTAGCCATTTTTGCAAAACAAGTCCAGATCCTCGGACGGTTGGCAAAAAGACTAAAAAACCAGATTATAAAGGAGTTTGTTCAATAACTTCAAGGGGTACAGAAATACAACTTGAGTTAGAAATGATAGCAAAAATGTTTTTTAGGGAATTAATTAAAGAGGGCCCATAGTTCAGTGGTAAAATACTTCTATGGCATAGAAGAGTTGCGAGTTCGACTCTCGCTGGGTCCACAGCAAAACGGAAGGAGGCACAGAGCCTCTTTTTAAGTTTTATGACTAATTTTTTGACAAAACGGTTGGGGTTCTATACTATAAAAATATATAAATAAGTGGCTAAGTAGTTTTTAACAAAATACAACCAAACACAAAACGCATGTTAGCTTAGCCATTTTTATCCGGAGAGGTACCGAAGTGGCTTAACGGGGCGGTTTCGAAAACCGCGTCCTCTTTGAGGACCCGTGGGTTCGAATCCCACCCTCTCCGCCAGATTACCAAGTTTGAACCCAAGTAAAACAAGGGTTTTAGAGCAATAAAAAGCTGATTTCAAATGAAGTCGGCTTTTTGTATTATTTTGAATAGGGTGTATAATATAATCAACATATTTTAATAAAGATTCAATTATGTCTACAATCAGTAAAAACATTCGCAAATTAAGAGAACAAAAAGGCATATCTCAAGACAGGCTTTCTAAGCTGGCTGATATTTCTTTGAACACAATTGCTAAGTTAGAACTCGACGAAACTCAAAATCCCACCATTGAAACTTTGCAAAAAATAGCAAAGGCGTTGGATGTTAAGGTTGAGGATTTAATAAAATAAATTTATGGCGAACAAAAATCTTACAAACGCGAAAAAGGCAAAAAATGATGAGTTTTACACTCAATTTTCAGATATTCAAAAAGAAGTAGAGTCCTATCTTGAGTATAACCCTAACACTTTTAAAGATAAGGTGGTTTACAGCAACTGCGACGACCCATTCGAGAGTAATTTCTTTCGCTATTTTGTACTTAATTTTGACAAACTAGGAATTAAACAACTTATCACTACAAGTTACAAACCCTCACCTGTAGCCAATACGCAACTGGGATTATTTGGCGATGACAAAACTCTCACTAAATCAAAAGGCCGTCCAAAAATCACCGGCAACAAATTTATTATCAACGAAGTTGGTGATGTAGATGGCGATGGCTCTTTTACGCTAGAAGATATTGCTAAGCAACTTAGAACTAACAAAAATAACGAATGGACTCCGCTTGAGGGTGAAGGTGATTTTAGAAGTGCTGAATGTGTCGAGTTACTCAAACAATCTGACATCGTAGTCACCAATCCACCATTTAGTTTATTTCGTGAATATATTACGCAACTTTTCGAGCAGAAAAAGCAATTTCTAATCATTGGTAATCTCAACGCAATAACATATAAGGAAATTTTTCCAATGATCAAAGAGAATAAGGTATGGCTCGGAAACAATGCAAGAGTTAATGGCGGCGCAATGTTCTACGAGATTCCAGAAGCTGTTGCAAACTTAGACCAAGTGCGTGAAATTAAGACTGACGAAAAAGGTAAAAAAGTATATATAACAAGAGTCCAGGGTGTACGTTGGTTTACAAACCTTGACCACGGAAGACTACACCAACCGATTCCCTTGATGACTCACGCAGACGTTTTAAAGTTCAGTACAAACAAGCCATTCGTACACTATGACAATTATGACGCTATTGAAATTGCTTTAGTAAAAAATATTCCGAAAGACTACAAAGGCGTTATGGGCGTGCCAATTAGCTTTTTAGACAAGTATTCACCTGAGCAATTTGAGATTTTAGGGACAAGCGATAATGGTTTAGTAGATAAAAAGTATAAGACATCGCCCGGCTTAAAAAAACAATTTGTAGAAGATTATTACAAAGCCGGAGGCACTGGTGCCTACAAAGAAGGTAATCCTACTGCTGGTTTTTACGAAGATGGTATTGCAAAAATGGCCTATAAGCGAATTTTTATTAAACACAAGAAAAAATGATATGAAAAAAGTTAAAGTATCAATTCAAGACGAAAACACCTTAGTTTTATTAGAAGATGGCTCAAAGGGTGACATAATCGATTTAAAGTCTATTCATGAAACTGACATCGACAAAACAACTATCACGAATGTGGTTAATTCCATAAAACGTGATGCATTTAATGCTGAATTGAAAAAAGAAAAAGATGTTATCGAACGCGAAAATAACTTAAAGTTAGAACTTAAGGAAAAAGAATATGCCAATCGTGCAAAAGAGGACTTGTCCGAAAAAGATAAGGAGATTGCTACCCTTAATTCTAAATTAGAAACTGTTGTAGAAAACACAGAGTCAAGCGTAAAACTTAAAGCCCTTCAAGAGCTTACCGAGAAAGAAAAAGAATACCAAAAAAAGTTAAACGAAAAAGATACTGAAATAAATAACATTAAGCACGAGAAAGAACTAGGCGAAGAAAAACTTAAAGAACAAATTAAATCTAGCGAAACCGCTCTTGTATCACTCAAGGAAATGCGTACAAGAATGAGTACCAAAATGATTGGTGAATCACTTGAAGTGCACTGTGAAAATGAATTTAATCGTATTCGTCATATTGCATTTCCTAATGCAAAGTTTAATAAAGATAATACAGTCTCAGAATCAGGCTCAAAAGGAGATTATATTTATCGAGAAACAGATGAAGATGGTAATGAAATTCTGTCCATTATGTTTGAAATGAAAAATGAAGATGACATTACCTCTGCTAAGAAAAAGAACAAGGATTTCTTTAAAGAATTAGACAAGGATCGACGAGAGAAAAATTGTGAATATGCTGTTTTAGTAAGTCTTCTTGAAAAAGATAATGAATATTATGATGATATTGTTTCTGTTTATGAATATAAACTTATGTATGCAATTCGTCCTCAACACTTCATTACTATCATTGGATTTTTACGTCAAGCAAACATCAAGTCACAACACCTCCGACGTGAAATTCATATCCTCAATAACCAAAACGTTGATGTATCAAATTTTGAAGCCAATATGAATGTATTTAAAGAAGCATTTTCAAGAAACTATAGATTGCACTCGACACAATTTTCAGAAGCTATAAAGGAGATAGACAAAACTATTGATCATTTAAATAAAGTGAAGGAAAATCTATTGAAATCTGATAATAATTTACGATTAGCAAATAACCAAGCTACTGATCTGTCAATAAAGAGACTTACTTCCAATAGTCCAAGTGTTGCAGAGGCATTTGAAAAAGTTAATAAAGAAAAGAAGAAATAATATGAAAACAACCTTAAAAAATGATATTACTATTAAAGAAGTTTGCGACGGCTTCGTCTACAACGAACTCGAAGGAAAAGGTTTGTTTGGTCTCTCTGGTAAACTAACTATTCAGCCAGAGTATCAACGTAATTACATTTACGCTGACGGCAAACGTGACGTTGCTGTAATTGACTCAATTTTGAAAGGTTACCCAATAGGTTTAATATATTTCAACCAAGTTGGTACTGACAAGTTTGAGGTATTGGATGGTCAACAGCGCATCACGAGTATTGGTCGATTTGTGACAGGCAAGTTTGCGGTCAAAGACAAAAACGATCACGAACAATATTACAGCGGTATGGCTACCAGTCAGCGCGAGCAAATTATGAACACTAAATTGCTAGTGTATATGTGTAAAGGAGATGAGCCTGAGATCAAGGATTGGTTTAAGACTATCAACATCGCTGGAGTACCATTAACCGAACAAGAGATTCTTAACGCAGTATATTCTGGGCCTTTCGTTACTCGTGCCCGCGAAGAATTTAGTAATAGCCAAAATGCTAATGTTCATAAATGGAGCGCGTACATAGCTGGTGATATCAAACGCCAAGCATATTTGGAACGGGCTTTAGATTGGGTTTCTGGTGGTGCAATCGACAACTACATGAGCATGCATCGCAATGACAAAAATATTACTGGATTAAAAAAACATTTCGACACTGTTATTGATTGGGTCTCAAGTACATTTACTGAAGTTGAAAGTGAGATGAAAGGTTTAGAATGGAACAGGCTTTACGAAGCTTACCACAAGAAAAAATTCAATCCAACTACTGTCTCTGCCTTGGTTAAAAAACTCTATGCCGATGGTTTTGTAAAAAGTCGAAAAGGCATTTTTGAGTATGTTTTAGGTGGAGAAGTTGAAACCAAGCTACTTGAAGTACGAGTATTTGAGGATTCAACTAAGCGTTCAATCTACGAAGCTCAAACCGCTATCGCAAAGAAAAAAGATGTTTCAAACTGCTCTCACTGTGCGATTGGACACGACGCAAACAAAGCCAAAATTTGGAGTTTGAGCGATATGGACGCCGATCATGTGACAGCTTGGAGTAAGGGTGGTAAAACAATGCTTAATAATTGTGAGATGTTGTGTAAGACACACAATCGAGCAAAAGGAAATCGGTAAAAATCGATATGGAAAAACTGAAAATCAAATTAGAGTATTGCTACGGAATTAAGAAACTTGAAAAAGAGTTTGTTTTTAGTAATAGGACTTTTGCTATCTATGCTCCAAACGGCTCAATGAAAACATCTTTTGCAAAAGTCTTTAAAGATTTAATAAAAGAAGAAGAAACAAAAGATTTAATTTATCCCGAAAGAACAACTATCAGAGAAATTAAAAATGAGAATGATGTTGCATTATTAAAAGAAGAAGTTTTTGTTATCGAACCATACAATGAGACTTATTTTTCTGACAAAGAGTCTACTCTTGTTGTAGAAAAAGCATTGCGAGAGCAATATGAGAAAATATATAGTGATTTAGATAAAGAGAAGAATAGTTTTGTGAAGAATTTGAAATCTATATCCCAAAGTACGGACTGTGAAGAAGAAATACTCTCAACTTTTTCAGAAAACGAAAAAGATACATTGTTTGAGATTTTAGAAAGATTGTTTTCGTTGATTAATAATTCTAATACTCAATATTCTTTTAGATATAACGACATTTTTGATAAAAAAGGAAATGTAAAAAAGTTTTTGGATAAATACAGTAAAACTTTGGACGAATACATTAAACAATATGACTCTCTTATATCACAATCCGGATTCTTCAAAAAATCATCGAACACCTTTGGAACATATCAAGCAAATGAGATATTAAAATCAATAGAAGATAATTCATTTTTTGAAGCAGGCCATTCCATTAATTTATCTGATGATTCAAAGATTGAATCCGCTAAAGATTTCGAAAAACTATTAGAGTCAGAAATAAAGAAGATAGTTAATGATGAAAAACTAAAAAAGATATTTGATAGTATAGACAAAGCCATTGGATTAAATGTTGAATTGCGAGCATTTAAAAAAGTGATTGAAAATGATAATTCATTGTTGGTTCAACTTAAAGACTATGAGCTTTTCAAGAAAAACGTGTGGCTCGGCTACCTCTCTCAAATGCAAAATGATATTAAAATTTTGCTTGAATTTTATATATCAAAAAAAGAAGAATTATCTAAGATCATAAAACAAGCCGGAGATACTGCAACCGAATGGGAGTTTGCCGCAGACGAGTTCAATAGTAGATTTACTGGTTTGCCGTTTAAGATAAAAATAAAAAACAAAGAAGATGTCATTTTAAAAACTAATGCTCCAGTTTCAGAATTTATTTTCAATGATTCTGAAAAAAGGAATATTAAAAGAGATGAACTTTTGAGGGTATTAAGCCAAGGAGAAAGAAGGGCTTTGTATATATTAAATGTTATATTTGAAATTAGAGCTAGAAAAAAAGCCAATCAAAAAACTCATTGGGTTTATAGATTTTTAATCCGTCAACACCGTTTCTTGCTAAGAAATTAGCAGATTTTTCATCATAAATAATCCATTTATTAAGGACTGGAAAAGCGATTTAGGTAACACTAAAAAATTAGTCGCTTGTATTCCTTTTATTAGAAACATAATCGAATACACTCAAAGTGATACCAACAACCCTGACTATCTACTATTAACATCATTGTTGCATTATAAAAGTAATTCAGACTCAATTACCGTAAATGATTTTAAAATAATCTTTGAAAAGACTATTTTAAATATTAGCTTTCCGACAACCATTGATCTAAATAAAAAAATATTAGAAATTATATTTGAATGTGCCGAGGAATGCTTAACTGCTTCGACAGGAATAAACCTTGAACATAAAATTGTAATGTCTATCGCTATACGGATAAAAGCCGAGCATTTCATGAAATCCAAGATAACAGACCAGACTTTTCTCAATAATGTAGACAACAACTCTAATCAAACATGGTCTTTGTTAAAAAAGTATGCCGAGGAATTTAATAATGAAAAAGATAGTATTGAAATATTAAAACGAGTTAATTTAATTACTCCTGAAAATATACACATTAATTCTTTCATGTATGAGCCAATTTTAGATATGGGGGATAATGAATTACGGGAATTATATAAATTAGTAAAAGATAAGCTTGTTATTTAACCGAATAATCCACCTCATTTTTACCCCTGTTTGACTCTGGGTGAGGCGTTTCAAACCATTCTGGATGAACTTTGAAGATACGCCTTAATTCCTGTATACTATTATCAATATCCTTGAATTTGAGCCACTTTTTCGGTTCAAACTTCCGGACATCGCCACCGCAACTTGCCGAATTCGGCAAATGTTCACATTTTTTATAAAATTTATTATGCTTTTAAAGAATATTGAATGGAATGAAAAAGTAAAACTTATTATTTCTGATGTGGATGAAACCATTGCTGATTTGTATGTTGAAGCAAAGCCTGCAATGACAGCAGAGTTGGAGAAGCTACTTTCCGCTGGCAAGGTATTGTTTTTAATATCGGGGCAGAGTGTAAAAAGTATCCAGTGGCGTATCGTTGAGCATATCAGAAAAGATTTGAGAAAAAGAATTATCGTAGGCCACTGTAGCGGAGCAGAAGTGTGGGGTTTTGACGAAGAAGGAGAATTGAGAGAAGATCCATTCTACAGTCTTTACGAAACCGAATTATCGGAAGAACAAAAGAAAAGTTGGCGAGAAGTAATCCGTGAACTTGTTGACGAATTTAAGCTAAAGATTTTACCGACAATGCCAATCGTGGAATTTGAGAAAAAGACTAATGGAAACCCTCTGTCGGTAATGTTGGAAGACCGTGGCCCGCAAATAACTTTGGAGGTTATTAACGGATACGATTTATCTCTTGAACAAGCAGAGAAACTTGAGATACAAGTACCACAAACTCATGGCCACTATGATTTGCGAATTCCGATTTTAGAGCGTGCGGAAAAATTGCTCGAAGAAAATGGTTTGCCCATTACCCCCAGATTGGCAGGCGTGTTTGCGATTGATTTTGCTATTAAGGGAGTTTCTAAGACGACAGCAGTTAAATATGTTATCGAACACGATTCTATACTAAGTTCTTTGGGAATTCACAAATCTGATATTGAAAATCCGGAAAGGATGGAAGTCTGGGGAGACAAATTTTCTGTTGTTCGAGGTGGCACGGATAGACACATTAGTGAAGCTTTGCCGAAAGAAGTTCGATCCATAACTTTTCGAGAAGAAAAATCGGAAGAATTTTTGGAGGGATATAATACTGTTGTTTGGAACGGAAAAGAGCATTTGCATGATGGCCTTTTGGAGTTTTTAAAATCGAGGAATACGAAAGAGTTTGTCGCTGAATAGTGAAGTCATGATAATGGCTTCACTATTCCATCTTTTTGAGATTTATGTCTTTTTGGATGGTTAAAAGTGCAACCCATATACACCAGGTTCGAACATCGTCCAAACCTCTCCGCCAAAATAATGAGCGAAGCGAATATATTTTGCGTGAGAGGAGCAAGGCAATTGCTTGCCTTGCGGTGGGACGAGAACGCCAGAAAATAAAATTTTGCGAGAGTTAAAGCCAATTGATTGGTTTTAATGGAAAATTTAGGAGATTTTTATATAAGTTTCAGCAAGAGAAAACTAAATAGCAGAAGTTTTTTATTTGCTATAATACATAAATACTAAAAATTTAATGAAGGATAGTTTTGAAATTAAAAAAATATTTAGAAAAAATAAATTATTTTTTTCTTATGTTTTTACTTTAAGCTTCTTAGCTTTATTGGGTTGCTGTGAACCAGCTCAAGCAGCTTTGGTTTGCGATGGCGGAACTACTAGCACTACTTGCTATGTTTCAACCACTCAAACCATTACTAATGCTACTCCTATTGCTGGTTCGGGAAATTTAGTTATTCAATCTGGAGGAAATATTACTTGTGCTGCTGGGAGTACTTCTACTATCACCATGACTGGGGATGTAACTATTCAATCGGGTGGCACCATTACTTGCAACCTTGCTAATCTATCTGCCACTAATTTAGATATACAGTCTGGGGGTTCTATTAATGTTAACGTAAAAGGTTCTGCAGGTGGTGGGTGGGGCTCTGGCTCTGGGACTGGAGGCGGAGGCTATTATGTTCTTTCTGTTGGTGGTGGGGCTAGCTATGGCGGGATTGGTGGATGGGGAGGATATGATGGTGCGAATGCTGCCCCCGGATCTTCTTATGGCTCCACCACACAGCCAACAGATTTAGGTTCTGGGGGTGGAGGCGGAGGTGGCTATGCTGGTGGAGCTGGGGGTGGAGCAGTAAAACTAACAGTGTCTGGTACACTAACTCTCAATGGTACTATTACTGCTAATGGAGGTAATGGATCGGGAGACCCAGGGAATATGCGTTATCATGCCGGAGGAGGCTCTGGTGGTAGCGTTTGGATTATTACTAACACACTAGCTGGTGCTGGTACCACAACGGCTAATGGAGGTAATGGCTATGTTTTTTCTGCTGTCTATGCGGGTGGAGCTGGGGGTGGGGGGAGAATTTCCATTTTATACACAACAGACTCGTCCACTATTATCAAACAAGTATTTGGAAGTTCAACGGGATATCAAGCTGGTGGAGCGGGTACACTTTTTATTAAAGCAACAAGTGCTACAAACGGCGATCTAATTATTGATAATAATAATATTGTTACTACTGCTGTTACATCTCAAACTAGTAACACTTCCTTGGTGGTTGATAATATTACCATTAAAAACAAAGCTAGTTATACGGTTTCCTCGGGTGCTTCTTTAAATATTGTAACAAGCTTTACCAACTGTACTGCTGATTCTTCTTTAAATAATAATGGCACATTAAATTTACTTGCTAGCTTTACGACACCTGTTATTACGATAACCAATAATGGTGTTATATCAGGAGTTACTAATTTAACAGTTGCCACCTCCACTTTTTATCAAAATGGAATATTTTCAGCTTTAACTGATTTAACGGTAGCTTCTTCTAGCATCTTTGAATTTCAGAATTTAAGCACCACAACTAGTTTTACTTTAACTAATTTAACAATTAAAAATGGAGGCATCGTAACTCATAAATCTAATTCAACCGTTCAAACGTATACGCTTAATTTAGTTGTCACTAATTTAGATATTAACTTTGGAGGTTCCATTAATGTAAATGCAAAAGGTTCTGCAGGTGGTGGCTCTGGCTCTGGCTCTGGGACTGGAGGCGGAGGCTATTATGTTCTTTCTGTTGGTGGTGGGGCTAGCTATGGCGGGATTGGTGGATGGGGAGGATATGATGGTGCGAATGC
>JAPLWD010000076.1 GCA_026396775.1 Candidatus Gribaldobacteria bacterium | reverse complement strand
GGTGGACTATATCATCGCCATATTTATAACAATTTAGGCGTCTCGGTATCTAGTCTCTACGGCGCTCTCCCCTCGAAAAGGGAGTTCCCACGGTATTACCCTGAACGAATCGAGGGCTTCACCGTTATCCCGAAATTTCTCATCTCAAAATTTCTTTTGAGAGCTGCGATTATTCACAGTCACCCGCGCTACCATTGCGCCACCGCGGAATATTAAATATGTTCTAAATTTACTCTATTTCTTTAGTTTTTTCAAGCGAAAAACAGCTTGCCCCTTGAAGATTGCTTTGCCCCCTACTAGCTAGTAGGGGGCTCGCAATGACAACAGATAATTAATAGTCCCGTAATTTTTTGAGGCCTTTCATTCGGCGGATTTTTTCTAGGTCTTTAGCTTGAATTTGCCTAATTCTTTCACGGGTTACACCAAACTCTTCACCCACTTCTTCGAGGGTTTTAGAAACACCATCTTCCAAACCAAACCGCAAAGCTAAAATCTTACGCTCTCGGGGCGTTAAATCAACCGAAATTTCAGCCAAACGTTCTTTTAATAAATTACGAGCCGCCTCCAAAGATGGAGCAGGAGTTTTATCATCCTGAATAAATTCAGCTAAAATACTATCTTTATCATCATCACCTACGGGCGTTTCTAACGAAACCGATTTTTGTTTAATTTTAATTAAATGGTGCACCTTTTCTGGCTCAATCCCCATTTCAGCGGCAATTTCTTCGGCTAAAGGTGGGCGGCCTAAATTTTGCAAAAGTTTTTTGCGCACTTTTTCATACTTGCTAATGGTTTCTACCATATGCACTGGTATTCTAATGGTGCGCGACTGGTCAGCTAAAGCCCTGGTAATGGCTTGCCTAATCCACCAAGTAGCATAAGTAGAAAACTTATAGCCCTTTCTCCAATCAAATTTTTCTACCGCCCTGAACAAGCCTAAATTGCCTTCTTGAATTAAATCTAACAAGGTTAAATTAGGTGAACGACCAATATATTTTTTAGCAATTGAAACAACTAGCCGTAAATTAGCTTGAGTTAGTTTTTTGGTCGCTTCAATATCGCCAGCCTCAATTCTTTTGGCTAAATCTTTTTCTTCTCTAGCCGAAATCATTGGCAAGCTACCAATCTCTTTTAAATACATTTGGACTGAATCAATCTTAGCTTGCAAGGTTGGGCTATTTGTTTTTTCAGCTTCAACTAAAAACTCTTTTCTTTCAACAATTTTAATACTTTCAAGATCTAAAAGATCATACAGCTTTTCCATCCCCCGAATATCGTATTCAAAATTAGGAAACTGGTTTAAAATTTCAGCTGTGGTCACAAACTTTCTTTCCTTGCCCCTAGCCAACAAGGCGTCCATTTTTTCTTTAGTAAAAATAGAGCCCTTTTTCACGGTTGTTTTTTGATTAGCCTTGCTTTTCTTTTTCGCCCAATCGCCTTTTTTATTAATTACCTTTTTAACTACCTTTTTCCTAATTACTTTTTTAGTATTTTTTTTAAGAGGTTTCTTTTTGGCTTTAGCCATATTTTAAAAAATTAAATTATTCTATTTTGTCATTGGCGAGCGAGCCCGAGATTGCTTCGTCACTCCGTTTACTAACGGAGTTCCTCGCAATGACAGGGGGATTAAAAACAAGCTCTTTGATGAAAAATCTCTAAAAGCTCTTTCAACTTTTGGGCATCACCCTGTTGTTCTGCTAAATGAATTTCTTGCGCTAAATTATTAACCTGATTTTTTTTATTTAAATCGTGCAATTGCTTTAAACACTCACCCAATTCTTCAATCGCATCTTTTTCGCGCTTGGCCTTTTTGGCTTCAAACAACCTGTCAGCCGGGTCTAGTTCTTCTTCTTGATGAAACGACAAAAAGTCTTGCACACATTCTGGCAATTTAAATTGCTCGGCTGATTTTTGAATAAACTCCTGAAATTTATCTTTTGAATCAAAATTATTTTGCCAAAAAATTTCCAAAAACTCTTGGGTGGTGGGTGAAAAAATATTTAACCTATCTTTGCCCACCATAGAAAGGTTTCCTGGACTTAAAGCTAGAAGGCACATAATTCTATCTTCTAGCATTTCTCTTCGTGACTTAACGCAAACCTTAAAACTAGTAATTTTATTATTTGCAACTAAGGATTCATTTTGATAAACAGGTGCCTCTTGGGGTAATTTATGTAATTCAGCTAAAACACTTTCTTCGCTGGCTCCCAAAAGATTAGCTAATTTTTGTGCCCAGTGCGATTGCACAATTTTATTCGCCACTCTTTTAATCACTGGCAACAGCATTTTAGCAATCTCTTTTTTACCCTGTGGGTCAGCTCGGTTAAACCTAGTTTGAGCTAAATTGAAATAAAAATCAATGATGTCTTTAGCTGTTTCAACTTCTTTGGCCCACTGCGAGGGGTCTTTACTAATAATATCAGCTGGATCAGCCTCGGGCGTCATAGTAATCACTTTAACATTGAAATCCTCCCTTTGAGCCAAATCTATCCCCCGAGTAGTCGCCATACCCCCCGCCGGATCCATATCAAAGGCGGTTAATAAATTATTAGTGTAGCGTTTAATAATCTGCAACTGATAAGGAGTTAAAGCAGTGCCACTAGCTGCCACTGTGTTTTCAAACCCGCCTTGATGCGACAAAATTACATCCATATAGCCTTCGGTGATAATACAGGCGTCTTTCTGGCGAATAGCTAGCTTAGCAAAGTTTAGGCCGTATAGCACCCGGCTTTTATCATAAAGCTGAGTGTTGGAAATATTAACGTACTTAGCTCCCCCTTCGGATTGTCCTTGGGTTTTGGTGGGTATTTTATCAAATACCCGGCCTCCAAAGCCAATTACTTGTGAATTTAAATCAAAAATCGGAAACATCACCCGATTGCGGAAACGATCATAAGCGCTTTGTGTTTTTTCCGAGGCAATTGCCACCCCCGTCTCCACAATTTCTTCTTTTTTATACCCCCGGCTAATTAAAAAATCAACTAAGGCTCTCCAAGTATCGGGCGCATAGCCCAAACGCCATTTTTTAACAGTTTCATCTAATAAGCCTCTATTTTTTAGATACTCTTGTACCAACTTGCCAGCTTGGCTGTCAGTTAAATATTTTTCAAAAAAACGACAACTCTGCTCGCAAATTTCGCTTAGATTTTGGCGCTTAGAAGATTGCACAGGGTCAACAGCTTTTAATTCCACTCCTGCTCTTTTGGCTAACATTCGTAAAGTATCGCCAAACTCCAAGCCCTCCATTTTCATCACAAAATCAAACACACTGCCAGCCACCCCACACCCAAAACATTTAAACATCTGCCGGGCAGGCGAAACAAAAAAAGATGGGCCTTTTTCCGTATGAAATGGGCACCTCGCTCGCAAGTTAATGCCGGTTTTTTCTAACTTTAAGTACCCCGAAACTACTTCTACAATATCTAGTCTTTCTTTAATTTGTTGAATAGAAGTATTATCCATAGTATAGCCTCTTGGTTATCTAATCCTATCACACCCCTCCCCCCAAAACAAGAAACGCCCCATCTTAGCTTTTTTAGTAAGACAGGACGTTTTTCAAAACAATAACCTTAATTTACTTCTTGTAATTTATCTCCAGATAACTTATATTTTACAACCTTGCGTGGATCGCCCTTAGGACTCATAACAACAGTAATCACTCCCGACTGAATTGTTATAGAGTTTATTGTAGTTCTATCTGCCAAACCCTGCATCGCAACATTAAAAGGCTTTCCATTTTGATTAAGCACAGCTTCTATATCTCTAAATACTCCTGTGCCTCCGCCACTGGTTGCAAGAATAACAACAACATCCTCTTGTCCATCGTTATTTAAATCTCCGTAAGTAATAGAAGTAGTTTCAAGTTTTATAGTCCCTTCTATCGGTGGTTTTGGTTGATATGTTCCATTAACTAATTTGATGCGTTGCCCTGGAAGCATACTACTACTATAATATTCAGCATTACTCAAAACATCTAATGTCAAATTTAATACACAATCTTTCGGGCAGTTACATTTGTTTTCACCTGTGCCACAAACCCCGTTGCCACAGTAAGTGCAACTCATTGGGCTATCAGCCGTGCCATTATAGGCAATACATTTACCACTTTGGTCTGGATAATTATATTTGCTACTACCCACTAATACCATGCTTTTATCACAACAAATACTATTATCTCCAACGCCAGCTACACCGCCACCCTCTTTCGAACAATTTGCGTTTGTGCTTGGTTGATTATTTACAACTGGTTGCTTAACAACTATCGGTGCCACTACTGGCAAAACCGAGCTTGACTCAGGTTGGTTTAAGTTTCGATAAATCGAAACCCCCACCAAAACCATCGATAAAACTGCTAAAACTACAATTATTTTATTATTTTAAATGAAATTCCATATCCTTATTTTACAACGACATTTACTTTCTATTTCTTTAAAGTAATTACAGCTATTTCGGGGCGAGCGAAAAATCTAACGGGGAGTATTGTAGAACCTACCCCACTGGTAATATAAACCGAAGAATTATTTAGGGGCACCATGCCATATCGAAACTTTTGCCCGTACAAAGAGCGTGCCATCCCCCACAAACCAAAAAAAGTTATCTGCCCGGCGTGAGTATGCCCCGACAAAGTTAAATCTACTAGCCCCGTTTGATCGGCTATAGGAGCATAGTCGGGGTTGTGCGAAACCACAATCACAAAATCTTCTTTTCCTGCCCCATTCAGAGTGGGTTGTAAATTTTGATATTCAGTCCACAAGTCACCCACTCCGCCTATTTTAATTTGCTCTAAAGTGGTACTTCCCGACAACGAGGTTGAAGTTGCTAAAACCCATTGTGCTTGATTATCCAGTAAAGTAATCCCAGCCTCCTTCATCTCTCTTTTTATATGATCTGGCCCAATCACATTATCATGGTTGCCTAAAACCCCAAACTTGCCTAAACTCGCTTTTAAATTCTTTAAGCCATTAAACCGAGGTTCGGTATACTTTACATTGCGGTCAATAAAATCACCACCAAAAATAATAATATCTGGTTTGAGTTGATTAATTTTTGTAACTAGCTCGTTCGTTCTTTTGTTGGAAAAATAAAAGCCTAAATGCAAATCCGAGATAAAAACAATCTTTTTATTCACAAAGGCTTTGGGTAAATCCGAATCATAAAAATCAAAGGCGTTGACCTTAAGCCAATAATTTTCCAAAAAACCGTAAACTAAAACAGCCACCAAAAGTACCCCCACCGCCATAATCTTTAGTTGTGTACTTTTTTTCACCTTAGTTATTTATCTTCAGACTCTTTAGTTATTTTACGCGAAAAATTAGTTACCTTAGTAATTTGGCTATTGGGGATATAACTAAAATAACCCTTGCTATCTTTTAAAATTGTTCGTCTTAAATTAAAATTTTTAACTGTGCCTTCCAAATCAGCAATTTTAACTTTTTCACCTACTCGAAAATGATCCTCCATTAAAATAAACAACCCCGACCAATAATCTTGCACCACATTTCTGGAGCCGATACCCATAATCAAGCCTCCAATTCCTAACCCAGTTAATAATGGGCTAATACTAACGCCTAATTCAGGCAAAATAGTCAAAATTGCCAAAGCCCACAAAATAGTTTGAGTCACCGAGGTAAAAGCTTTTCGAATAGTGGCTACCCTTTTAGCTTCAATTTCCGGAGAAATTTTACCCAAACTAAAAGCGTTATCCACCCAATGCTGATCTAACTTGCCAACAATTGATTTAACTAGCCGATTAACTAAAAAAGCTCCCACTAAAATTAAAATAATCCTAACCCCGTGAGTTAAAAGCCATTGAATAATCTGTTCAAAATAAGCAAAATTGCTAAAATCCATAAATTTAAAAATTACAACTTAATTATACTAAATCTCTACTCTCAAACCATCGTGAGCTAAAATAAACTTTGGTTCTTTGCGACAAAAATCTTCAGTGATTTTAATAACGGGCGAGGGAATATGCACTATTAAAACTTTTTTCGCTAAAGCTTTTTCGGCTAATTCTTTGACTTGTTGCAGAGTAAAATGATTAGATTGAGGTTTGGCCACCGAAGCCTCAATGACTAA
Source organism: Candidatus Gribaldobacteria bacterium (assembly GCA_026396775.1). Lineage (GTDB taxonomy): Bacteria > Patescibacteriota > Minisyncoccia > Minisyncoccales > CG1-02-41-26 > JAPLWD01. The sequence goes on along the minus strand of JAPLWD010000076.1, from coordinate 3,031 downwards.
CAAATCAGCGCCTTGGCATTTTTCAACCAAATCCTCTAGCTTATTATCCGAGCCAAGATCACCTGTATAAACTAATTTTTTACCGCCAAATTTAACAATAATCCCCAAAGATTGAAGCCACGGCAAATGCTTAATTAAAAATGTTTCAACCTTAATAGAACCTAGCCTTACTTCTCCCACTCCTTCTCTAAAGTCTACCGGGTAAGATTCATGGGGTTCTGGCCAAAAAATCTTGCGCCAAGTCTTAAAGTTCTTCTCAGTATTTTTAGGCCCCATCATCAAAACTTTTTTAAGCTTCTTTTTGTAAGGAGTATAGTTACAGTTACGACTAAAAATTAAGCTAAAGGCATCACAACTATGATCGGCGTGAAAATGCGAAATAAAAACCTTATCAATCTCTTCAAAATCAAAACTCAAAATCAAAACCAAAATCAGTCATACGGCGTAAAATGCCAAAACCAGCATCCAATAAAATCTTTTGATCACCGGCTTGCACTAAAAAACCAGCTGGGTTAGTTTCCTTGGTGGGGATGGCTGCCCCACACCCCAGAACTGTTAAATTAAATTGGCTCATAATTTAAATTTGAATTTTTGAGAAAAAATAACTGCCCAAAACTAAAAATAACAAAGTTACTCCCGATAAAACTAAAATATCCAAACCCAAGCCAAAGTGAGTTACGCCAGTTAAGAGGGTTCGAAAAGCGTCTACTCCATATGATAAAGGGTCAAGGCTGGCAATTGTAGTAATAGCTTTGGGCAAACCCTGTAAGGGAAACAAAGCCCCCGACAAAAAGAATAGAGGCATAATTAAAAAGTTCATTATTAACTGAAAGCCCTGCATATCAGATAGTAATGAAGCAATCATTGTTCCTAGAGCCGTAAATAAAAAAGCTACCAACAACATTACTAAAATAGCCAAAGGTAAAAGGGCAAAATTATATGGGTGAAAACCTGCCACCATCGCAATTAAAAAAACTATAACACCTTGCATTAAAGCCACGGTGGTTCCCCCCAAAGTTCGCCCAATCATAATGCTTAATCTAGAAACTGGAGCCACCAAGGTTTCTTTTAAAAACCCAAATTGTCTGTCCCAAATAATTTCCATCCCTGAAAAAATAGAAGAAAAGATAATGCTCATCCCAATAATCCCAGGCGCTAAAAAATCAATATAGTTACCCTGCCCTGCTTTTTGAAAAACTGGGCCAAACCCATATCCCAAAGATACTAAAAAAAGCAAAGGCTGAGCCAAAGAGCCAATAATTCTCGATTTAGAACGAAAGTATCTTTTTAATTGTCGCAACCACAAAATATAAATCGTTTTCATAAAACATTTAATGTCTAAATAATTTTCTTCTTTGACGCATCCTGTCTAAATTTGTTCCTTCTTCTTCTCTAATCCCCTTGCCCGTTAAAGCCAAAAAGGCTTCTTCTAAAGAATTGGAATGGCTACTGGCTTTTAACTCTTCGGAAGTTCCCGTGGCAATAATCCGGCCGTGATCAATAATCGCCACCCGTTGAGCCACCCTTTCGGCTTCTTCCATATAATGCGTGGTGAAAAAAATCGTGGTACCCTCTTCTTTGTTTAACTCTAAAAGGTAATTCCAAGTTGAATTGCGGGTTTGTGGATCAAGCCCCAGAGTCGGCTCGTCTAAAAAAATAACTTTGGGGTGGTGTAATAGCCCCCTGGCAATTTCTAATCGTCTTTTCATCCCACCCGAAAACTCTTTCACTAAACTTTTCCGGCGATCCCACAACTCTACCAATTTCAAAAGGTGTTCAATCCTATCCTTTCGAACTTTTTTGGGCACATCATATAGAATTCCGTGGAAATCCATATTCTCATAAGCCGTTAACTCATCATCCAAGCTAGGGTCTTGAAAAACAATGCCAAACGAGTGTCTTACTTCGTCTGGATTACGCAATGGATCATAATTATTTAAAACAATACTGCCACTAGTTGGCTGAAGTAAAGTTGTTAGCATTTTAATGGTGGTGCTTTTACCCGCCCCATTAGGGCCTAAAAAAGCAAAAATCTCTCCCTTTTCTACTTCAAAAGAAATATTATCCACCGCTATTAAATCCTTAAACTTCTTAGTTAAATTTTTAACTTCAATAATTTTCATGAGTTCTAGCTTAGTTGATTAAACTTATCACTAATTCTCTGTTTAACATCAACTAAAGGCTTTAAAGAAACCTCTTCCACCAAATTATCTGTTTTGTAATACCCAAAAGGATTATCTAAATCTTTCAAAAAGTAAATCATGTAAATCAGAATAAAGCTAACAAAAAAAACAAAAAATATGCTCTCGTGAAGAGAATTGTTAATTGGATCAATTTTGATAAAAATCAACCCCGTAACCAAAATAGCTGTAATAATTTCCACAATAGCATAGCCCGTACTAACAAAAGAGGTTTCCCGAACCGTATGAATTCTGTGGATTAATTTTCTGATTACATTTTGTTCTTGCTTAATTCTAACAATAAAATTAGCCTGGGTTTGAGGCTCAAACTTTAAAAAATAATCATTAAAGCCAGCTACTTCGGCTAATAACTCCTTAGTTCTTTCTTTTTTATAAAGCCACTTGTTGATTGAATCTAAAAAATTTAAGATAAACTCTAAACAAGCCTTAGCTTCAGGTGATTTCTTCCCCTGATAAAGAATAAAACATTCGTCAGTTATTGATTCAATACTACAAGCCAATTCACCTGGAATTTTTTCAGCCTCTTTATAATCCGTCATCACAGCTGAAATTAAAAAGCCCATTAAAAAAATGTTAGCTGAAACAAGGGCAGCAAATAAAGACCCTAATCCCAAAAATTCCCAGCCCAAGTAATGGACAGTAAATTTTAGAATAACGATAACCAACAAGTAAGGTAATACCTTAAAAACCAATTTCCATTTTGATAATCTGCTCATATTTATACTTTTAGATCAATTACCTCACCACGCCCAAGCCCAGATACCAGCCTTGGGGCTTTTTGCACACTGGGCACTTATCGGGGGCGGATGTGCCCTTGTGAATATACCCAC
>JAPLWD010000085.1:1970-4268 GCA_026396775.1 Candidatus Gribaldobacteria bacterium | reverse complement strand
AATCCTAGCTTTCTCTAGTGGTAAAGCGGAGTACATAACCTTCACATTAAAATTTGGGTAATCTTTTTGAAATTTTTTGATTTCATCAAGAGTTTTATCCGGATTAATCTTATTGCCGAATTTGTCTTGATCTGGGTGGTTAACAAATAACGCTATCTCAAATTTTTGAGGATCAAGTTTTTGATATGTAAAGTTCTTCAAACTTTCGTAAATATTCTTTTCCTCCTGATGCCCTGCCACAGGAATACAAACAGACACACGCGTTTCAGAAGACATATTCCCCGCTTGACTTACTAAGTTATCAACCTCTTTTTTATAATCTTTCGTAAATCCCTGTATATAATTCTCGGCTTCTTTATAATGATCTAGCTTCGCATTAGGATTTTGTTTTAATGTCTCTGACCGCCTCTCTTCAAAAATACGCTTTCTTTCTTCGGGTATCGCTGGGCCTCCATAATAATAAGGCAACACCGGAACTATTTCTCGCTTTCTGGTGGGTTCTAAAGCGCGACGGGGGAACATTGGGATTACGGGGGGGACATCCCATTTAGAGCCAGGTCCGATTATGGTTGGATTGTGGATTGCTTGAGCTACATCAATCGGCTTAATATCTTCACCAATACTCGTTGCAAGAGTATGGCCATCTAAACGCAATTCAATAAATTTCACCGGATGATGCAAGTATCGCAAACTTTCAGGTGTGGTAAATAAATCCGAAACCTCTTTGGATAACGGGATTTTATTGCCAACCGCTCCCTCAAAAAGCATATTAAACCCTGTTTTGTTAGTCTCTTCGTTGGGAATTACCACTCCCTGTAAGTGCTTAAATAAAGTGCCATCTTTGTCCCATTGTAAAATCTGATTTTTTACATCTAATAATTGATGGTCAACACTGCCATCAGGGTTAGTGCCAAATTCTGCGAAAGCCCCTTCAACATTTTTAACTAAATTTTCAGCCACAGCTTTAGCGTCCATCCAAACTATGCCATTACTGTCTTTCTCTAAATAAAGCATTTGTTGTTTGCCTTCAAACTCAATAGCTTTGTGAAAAAAGTTGCTATATCTTTCGCCGGGCTCATCGTGCCAATCAACGCGATGATGTTGTTCCATTTGAAACTTATCTTTCAAATCTTCTAAGGTATTAGAAGATTTATGAGTGGTGGTAACATTATCTTCAAATTGCATTCCTTGAGCGTGCAATCTATCAATCGTGTCTTGGCTAAAGCCGTCTTTATCAATTTTAATATCATCGAAAACAACTTTGCCATGATCATCAATTAAACTATAATGATCGCCATCAGCTTGTAGAGAAGTGCCCTCGGGAATATTGATATCGGTTTTGCCTCCCCCAGGCCAATCAAAAGCCACCGCATGAACTTTATCTGATAAATAAGTCTTATCGCCCCTAATAACATGCCAAAGATGTTCAGCAGCAGTTTCACCCTTGGGCTCATACCCAATTAGACCAGCTGCCTCATGGGCAGTTTCCTGTGCAATAGCCCCAGCTCCAAGCCCAATCAAAGCTCCAAAAATACCGGCCTTAGCCGATTCTGCTCTTTTGTAACCCTTAAAGGCCTTATCTTGGCAATCGATCATCTGCCCCAAAGCGCCCTTAACTCGGTCAACATCTCCTTTCAACTTTTTATCATCTAGACCAAATTTATTTTGCACTTCTTGTAAGGCTATCTTTAAATCTTTCATTCCAATAGCCTTAGTGCCATGCCGAGCCCCCTCTTGAGCGCTCACGCCAATCAAATCAACTGATCGCTCTCTTTCAACTTGAAGGCGAGCAATTATTTCAGTTACTCGATGTTTTTCATCATCACTTAAATCATCTTTCGCTTTCATGGTCTGCAACTCGCCCGTTAAACTTTCAGTAGTTACAGCTTGATATTTATCCGATTTATAACCAAACTCTCTCATTTTTTCAGTTCTTTTACCACCTGCCTCCTGACCTAAAGTAGCTCGGCGGTTATCCATACCTCGGTCATGAGCCAAATCCCGCGAACGTCTCATCCCAGCATAAATTCCACCAAAAGCTGCTCCCAAAATTAAAGGCGCAGCCCAAGGAGCCACTCCTGCCAAAGTTACCAACCCCACGCCAGCAGCTGCTCGAGAAACACCTTTGCCCGCTATAGAGCCGACTATTCCTCCAAGAACACCATAAGCAATCGGATTAGCAATTATTTTATTTAATAGAGGAACTTTTTGGGTAGCATCTACAAATTTTTCATACCACTTCAAAGTTCCTTCAGGTTTGGTTTCGTACAAATCTCGCTGTTTCAAACCCAGTTGAAT
>JAPLWD010000085.1:0-1953 GCA_026396775.1 Candidatus Gribaldobacteria bacterium | reverse complement strand
GCCATTTCTCCTTTAATGTGATCCTTCAAAGCGCGTTCTTGATCCTTCCCGTATTCTCCTTTTAGCTTCTCAATTTCCTGATTGATATAATCTTTATAACCTTCGGCTAATTTAAAAAAGTTATTCGCATACATTAAACCTTCCGCTTCACCCTTTCTTTTATTATCATTAGTAAATTGCTTTCCTTTAACCAAGGGCATTATTTGACTTTCAACCTCTTTCTCAAAATCTTCACGCGATTTAATAGCTCCAGTGGCCCAGCCATAAAAAAGCTCGCCGGCTACCTGGTTAACTTTGGGGTCATTAACTAACTCTCCTTTCTCGTCGGCTTCTACAATATTATATTGAAATTCTTCAATTACACTATCTAAAACATCTTGAGTCGATTGTTTGCTCTCAACAGTGCTTCCCCCCTTACTCTTATGAAGTATTTTAGCGTCAATTTTAACTAGTAAGTCTTTATCATTTTTAATTCTTTCTAAAGCTTCCAGATAAAACTTCTTGCGATAACCTTCTTCCCCTAGCCTAACAAAGGCTGCCTTACCAAAGTTAGTAAAAGCCTTGCCAGCATCCCTCAAGCGCTCGCGGAAAGAAGGTTTACGCCCTGCCCGAGACTCATCCTTGGGTGGATAAAGAATCTTATTAAGCTCATCTTCGGCTAATCTTCTAGCATAAGCCTTAACAAATTCTGTAGTGTCTATCACAAAAGCCTTACCTTCTGGTTTCTCAATCTTAGTTTCTGAAACAGTTTTATCTTTTTCGTTTAATTCTGGCTTAACCTCGCCTATTGTAACAGGTGTAATATCTGGTAAAATCAGTTCTCGTCTTTTTTTTAGTTCATCTTCAGCCTTATAATAGTCGCCGTCTTGGTCTGGTGTTTTACGAAAGTCTTGTGAGATATAATTGGCTTCTAATTTTTTTCTGGCGTCCTCTAAATCACCAACCATTTCTGGATGTAAATCATAATAACCTCCGCTATTGTCAGTTAAAAATTTACTTAATTCTCCAAGCCTATCCATTTCATTTTTTAACCCCTGCATCTTCGCATTCAGTCTGGCTATTTCTCCTGGATCAACCTCAATCAAAGCCGCCGTAATTTTATCGTCTAAATCACTGGCTTGTTGTTGACTGGCTTTTAAAATTGACTCTAGCTCTTCAATTAAACCATCTACTAAAATTCCTTCTCGAATAATACCATTGGCACCATCTTGCAGATTAACTTCCAAAATTTGGTTGACCTGGGTTCATATATAAGTTAATTAAGAGTTTAAATAAATAGCTCTAAACTCTAACATTGATTGAGCAATAACCTCATTAATATTTTTAATGTGTTCTTGGAAAAAAACTTGAACCCTTTCTTGGCTAGTTTCGCCATTTTCCATCATTCGGTCTAATTCTTTAGCATCCTTGTCAGACAGATGTTTAGCAATATCGGTTAATAAAAAGGCCTCTAGCCTTGAGAACAAACTCAAAACCATATCTTCTTTCAGTTTGGGGTTAAGATTTTGATATTTTTTTTCCTCAATAATTTTTTCTAAGAAAGCTCTAATCTCAGCGGGAATAATTTTATCCATATTTTTAAATTTATTCTTGCATTATAACTCTAAAATTTTTTTACACCAAGTTAAAAAGTATGGCGGAGTCTTTCGGAAACCTCTATTTCAACCGCCGCTCGATTTTTGCCATAGGTGGCTCGCGACAATTCTTTAACCAAATGAGCCACTTCTGCATCGCCCTTCTTAGGAGATAAAGTTAAAATATTAAAGGGCTTAGAAGTTTCGCCTCTAATTAACAATCGTAAAGCTGCATTATAATTATCTAAATTCACTAAATCTTTTTCGTCAAAAGTGGGGCCAAATTGGGTGACTAGATATTTAGCATCATCGGCTCCCACCCGAAACACCATCATTGAGCCAAAATTAACAAAAATAGCTTTTTGAGTGGGTTCATCTA
>JAPLWD010000111.1 GCA_026396775.1 Candidatus Gribaldobacteria bacterium | reverse complement strand
GCATCCGGCATTGTCGCAAACCAAATAGAACTTTCCGTTTTCGTGCTCAACTTTTTTTGTTGCGAGCAATTTTGTATTGCGTGAAGCGTTGCAAAGCGGACAAATAACCCTAAATTTTACTCTTTCGTCAATCACAGAAGTGGGCACATCAATTAAAATAAAAATATCCGGGTCGTCCCTGTAGTTTATCAGGTCTCGGAAAAACAAAGAGTAAGAAACCTGGTCAATATCGCGCGGAAAGCCGTCAATAAAAATAGCTTTTTTACCCAGTTTTGCAATTTCTCTTTTTGCCAATGCCAAAATTAATTTTGAAGGCAAAAGAACTTTTGTGGACCTGCCTTCCATTGACTCAATTATTTTATCCAAAGAATGAAAACCTCTGTAATTTTTTTGTAAAAATTCTACCAGCTCTTTCTTTTTATTTTCATCTTTTAAAACTTCGTCAAAAGACCGTATCATATCTCCAACTGAAAAGTGGGCTATTTTATCTTTATCAACAATTTCAGCAAGCATTTTTGCATATGTCCCTTTTCCCGAAGATTTTTTACCCATCAAATAGGCAATAAAAGTATTCTCTTTTAAATAATTTCTTAAGCGCCTAATTTCATCACCGGCTTTTAGCTCAAAGTATTGCTTTCTTTGCTCAGCATCAGTCAAATCAAACTTTTGTTGCACATTGTCCATTTTAGTTTTAAAAATGGGAAATTGGATGTTTTTCATATTTTTTTTAAAAAGTGAGATATGTGCCATTACTTCTAATAGTAACATCCCCTCTTTCATCGGTTCTCAACACATTTATACCAGATTCTAGCAAGTTCTGCAAGACAATTGGCTGGGGATGACCATAAGAATTGTTCTGCCCACAGGAAATAACCGCCACCTTGGGTTGAACTTTTGCCAACAAATCCAAGCTAGTTGAAGTTTTACTACCATGATGTCCAATTTTAATTACATCAGCCGTAATCGGCTGGTTAGTGGCTAGCAATTCTTTTTCAGTAGCGATAGGAGCATCGCCCATAACGAATTTAAACCATAGCTAAGTTTAAAAATAACCGATGAAGTATTACTGTCTTTTTCCCAAAACTGACCTTCTAGGTTTTGGAGCGGGGATAAAACCCAGCCCAAAGTGGTGCCTGCTTTAACTTTAACGCCAGCTTGAGCGATAAGAACTTGAGGCTTTTTATCGGTTAAATCTTTTTGCCATTGTTTAAAAACAGCAGTATCTCGCAAAATACCGTTCCAGAGTACTTTCTCTCCCCGATAATTTTCCAATACCTTATTTAGCCCGGATAAATGATCGTATTCAGGATGAGTTAAAATCACCAAGTCAATCGTTCTATCCCAAAATGGCATCTCCTGAGGAAATTTACTTAAAACTTTTTCACCTGGGCCACCATCAATTAAAATTTGATGACCTTGCGAAGTTGTAATTAAAGCACTGTCCCCCTCTCCCACATCCAAAAAAACCACTTTCAAATCACTATTTAACGCTAAAACAAACTGCCAAACATACAAATTAGCCACTATTAAAAAAAATACACTAAAAATTTTAAAACTAGATTTCAAATTCTCCACTATTTATTTAAATCAACTAGAATTCTTTTAAGATCAAGGCCATACATTTTACAAACATCGCCAATTTTGAGATCTTGCATTTCATATTGAGCCATTGGGCAAGTTAAACACGGCACTTTATATTTAGCTAAAATATCCCCTCCTTGAGGCATCTCTAAAATTTCCGCCAACAAAGTTTTAGCGGTTACTTTTTTACTTGGGACTTTTTTAATTATTTGAACTATTTTTTTAGGCATAAATTCAATCGATTTATACTAAATTTTTTCTAAATTTTCAACCTTTGTATTTTTAAGGGCTGATTTTATCAATTCTTTTAATTTCAATTTTTTTTCTTGATTTTTTACATCTTTTAAATCAGCTTTGGTGGCAGGGTGCTCGGTGGCAAACATCGAACAACAGTCCAAGTGCGGTAAAATCGAAATTTCATAAGTGCCAATTTTTCTAGCTAAATCCATTATTTCTTGCTTATCCCAGCCACACACTGGGCGTAAAATCGGCAAACTAACTGCCTCCTCAATCACGAGCATATTATCCAAGGTTTGACTAGCCACCTGCCCCACGCTCTCCCCAGTTATAATGGCTTTAGCTTTTTCTTGTATAGCAATTTCATTGGCCACTAAAAACATTAATCTTCTGTAAAGCACCACCCTAAACTCGGCCTTAGTTTTTAATACAATCTCTTTTTGCTCCTCACCAAACGGCACCAAATAAACTTTTATTTTCTTTT
>JAPLWD010000043.1 GCA_026396775.1 Candidatus Gribaldobacteria bacterium | reverse complement strand
AGAGATGGCTTAAAAAGTGAGTGTGTAATGTTTTACACCTATGCTGACACCCGCAAACACGAGTTTTTTATTAACCAGATTGAAGATGGCTATTTGCAAGGCTTATCACAAGATAAGCTAGACGCTGTAATCCATTTTGCTAGCTTAGCAACTTGCCGTAAAAAGTATTTGCTAGCCTATTTTGGCGAAGATTTAAAACAAACTAACTGCGGTGGATGCGATGTTTGCTTGCCTGGTAAAAAAGAAACTACCGCGTTTGAAGCTAAAGAATTACCTAAAAACGATATTAAAAAAATTGAGCTGGAGTATAACCAAGAATTATTTGAAGAACTGCGAGCTTTAAGAAAGGTATTGGCGGCACGAGAGCATGTGCCCCCCTTTATTATCTTTGGAGATGCGGCTTTGCAGGAAATGGCTTGCTATTTGCCAACCGATCAAGAAGCTTTTGCTTGTATTAATGGGGTGGGAGCGAAAAAGCTCCAGCAATATGGCGACATATTTTTAGGCGTGATTAACAATTTTTTAGAAAAAAATAATTTATGATAATACCACGGAAGAGAACTTGGATTAGCCCAAAAATAAAAATTAAAAAGATTAAGGATAAAGGCAAGGGGATGTTTGCTGTTAAACCAATTGGGGTGGAATTTGGGGCCAAGATTACACTAATAAGAAAGAAGGCGAAAAAGCCAAAAAGGCCGGGGATTTTGTCATCCGCTGGGATACAAATCTTTATAGCGTTGAAGAAATTGGAGCTAGTTTAGGCTATTTTATTAACCACTCGTGCGATGCTAACACTTGGCTCAAGGATGCTTTTACTTTAATAGCCAAACGCGATATTCAAGTGGGCGAAGAAGTTACGGTTGATTATGGCATTTGGGAAGATGATCCAAAGTATATCTCAAAATGGGAATGTTTATGTGGTTCACCGCTTTGCCGTAAAAAAGTGACTGGCAACGATTGGAAATTGCCTACCTTACAAAAAAAATATAGTGGGCATTTTAGCCCCTTGCTTAGTAAAAGAATAAAAAAATAAAATGAAAAAAATATATATCGCTAGTTTAGTTATCGTTTTGTTGGTGGTGGGTGTTGTTTTTACCTTGATACTTTTTCAAAAAAAACCTTCCAGCGAGATAACCAACACACTAATTAGCCAAGTTGATTATCAATGTGATACTGGAAAAACTATTAACGCCAAATACTATGAAGGTGCTAAAGCCAAAGAGCCACAACCCGAAGAAATGCCAACGCCAACTGGCAGTGTAGAATTGGTTTTAAGTGATGGCCAACACCTAACTTTGTCTCAAACAATTTCGGGAAGCGGTATTCGTTATGCTACTGCCAACGAAAGCCTTATTTTTTGGAGCAAGGGCAACAGTGCTTTTATTACCGAAAACGATGTTCAAACCTATTCGGGTTGTGTAGCTTTAGCCAAAGACCCTGGTGGATTACCGCAAGCTTATGCAAGCTCAACGGCTGGGTTTTCTGTTCGTTACCCTGCTAACTACATTGTTGACCCTGCTTATCACTATCAAGGCCTTGGACCCAATAAAAAAATTGAGGGCGTAAAGTTTATTATCCCAACGGAAACAGCTACCGGCACAAACCTCTCTAGCTTTGATACAGGGGTTTCGGTGGAAACGTTTCCTAATATCTCAAATTGCAACGCTGGATTATTTTTAGATTCAACTAATAATGGCACTTCTACAATCATTGAAAATGATACCCCGTATTCTGTGGCCACTTCAAGTGGGGCAGGAGCTGGTAATTTTTACGAAGAAACAGTTTGGGCTATTCCCAATACCAACCCTTGCATAGCTGTTAGGTATTTTATTCATTCAACTAACCTTGGTAACTACACCCCTGGAACCATTCAAGAATTTAATCGTCAAACCTTAATGAATCAGTTTGATGTAATTCGGCGAACTTTAATTTTAGCGCCATCCAACGCAAATTAAATGTATTACTTGTATATTTTAAAGTGTAAGGATGGAACGCTATATACTGGCGTTACAGTTGATTTAAAACGCCGAATAGGGGAGCACAACTCGTCTAAATTGGGAGCAAAATACACCCAAACCCGCAGACCAGTTACGCTAGTTTATTCTAAAAAATTTCGCAATCAGTCGCTGGCTCAAANTGGCTCAAAAAGCCGAACATCAAACAAAAAAACTCTCCCGAGATGAGAAGTTGAAATTGATTGCTAAATAATAAAAAAAGTGGCTTTAACGAGCCACCTTTTTGGATTTAACAAGTTTAACAGGGGACGATCCCCGGTTAGTTTCTTATTCATACTGGGTTATCAGATAATAGCACCCTAGCCCGACAAAAAGTTTGGCATCTCACGCCAACCAATTTGACGAGTTTTTCTTTTATTTGCTTGATTCATGTGTATAAATTTATTAGATACTTAATAAGATACTGCGTGTAATACAGCCCAGTTAATACAAAAACAAAAGCGACTCCATACCTTAACCACTTCTCAATTTCTTGTGCTACCCGGAATGCCTTGCCGACAGCCTGCAGACTAAAAGCAATAAGAAAAGAAAATATTATCACTGGCAATCCAGTGCCTAAGGCAAAAACAGGTGGTAAAAGTAACCCGCCCACGGACTTAAAGGTCATTGGAACAAGCACACCAAAAAATAAAACTCCACTATAGGGACAGAAAGCAAAAGCAAAAAGCATACCCAAGGCCAATGA
>JAPLWD010000100.1 GCA_026396775.1 Candidatus Gribaldobacteria bacterium | reverse complement strand
TGGGAATTAGCCTGCCTTTCGGCAAGTTATACCCAAGAAGGGGGTTGGTTATCTGCGTCTTACTAACTCGTTCGCCACTGGTTGTATTGCTACAACCCGTAAGACTTGCATGCCTTATCCACGCCGCCAGCGTTCATCCTGAGCCAGGATCAAACTCTCAAAAAAAGAGTACTCGAAGCAACTCACAAAAACTAATGCTTCGAAAAAAAAATAAAAAAAAGACTCAAAAAATTATTAGCTGTTAATATTTAATTGGAAAGAACAGGACACTCAATATCCATAATGCCAATTGTACTTATTTAAGATACCCTGTCAATACCTCCTAATTATTTTTTAAGCAGCAGTTGAAACAACAGCAGCACCAGCTAAAGCAAAAAACATTTCAATCACCGACAACTCATCTTTCTGCTTCGGAGTGGGAAAGTTAGAAACCACAAAAAAACCACTAAACCCTATCTTCTTAAGCAATCTCTTTGGAGCATCCACAAAACAACCTCCTTATATTTCTTCAATCGTCTAAAAAATATCCTGCATTTTCAAACAATCTTAAAAAATTGCAAAAATGCAGGAAAATTTTCTCTTTCACGAAAAATTTTTTTAGTATTCCGGTTTGTCTAGCAAAGGAGATACACCTTCTAGCTCTTTTTTCAACTCATCAAAAAACTCCTTGGGTACCACCTTTGGCTTCTTGTCCCACACAGAGCCAATACAATAGTTAAGAGCATCTGCGAGATTTAATAAGTCCGGATGCCCCAAAAGAGCCTCTTTGTTTTCAATCACGATATTCCTCTTGTCGAAGGAACAAATGATTTTAAAATCCTCCTCTAATGTAAAACGAAATTTTCCAGCCTCACCATCGTCTAAGATAATTGGGAAACAATTGAATCTTTTCCCAATTAAATACAGGACTTCCAAAATAAATAAAAGATCAGCTTTTTCAGGTGAACCGTTAGCTCTAGCTAACACGCAAAACGCTTCAGTGAAAAAATACATAGTTTTATCGAAAGAACTTTTTTTCATTAGCCTCTCCTTTTCTAATAAATCTTTGTATGGTTATCTAATGATGCTAAGCAACCTATATACTAATAGTAATCATCCCAAAAAGCAATCTTTGCCCTAAAAATAAACCTGCCCTTACGGGCAGAAGGGGGTATTTTTATATTCCCAATTTTTAGTTAAGTTAGAATATTTTTTCTCTAAAATTAAATAATCGGGTTTCAGAATAAGTAATAAATCAATATTGGGATATAATTCTCTAAATTTTTTATCTCTAATTGTTGAATAATGCCATAGGAAGTTTTTAATTTCAACGAATAGGTTATATTCGGGTAGATAAAAATCGGGGGTGTATTTTTGAGTAATTAGATCAAAGGTTTTGGGTTGGTGTTGCCATTCAATATTAAAAAAATTCAGTAAACGAGCAGAATTGGCCTCCCACCGACTATAAAAATATGTTTTATCATCAATATCTCTTCTTATACCAGCCTTCCCTCGTGATGCCTTTGGAGAAGTCGGTCTGCTTCCCGTGAAAGATATAGAATATCCCGCCGTGTGAATTTTTCCGACCCTTTAGGGCTTGTGAAATCTTTAATTTGACCTCAATTGAAAGAGGCCCCCTTCCCACATTATTAATTATTTCAGAACACTTACTACTACAATAAATTTTTGAAGCGCTTGGGATAGTTTCAAAAATTATTTTACACTCTTCTCTGGCACACACTCTCTTTTCTCGTCTTTTGTGAAAAATAAAAACTCCTCTTTTCCAGCCTTCTTTTGTAGCCTTGCTTTGCTTTTCGCGATACTCTTTAGAATGATAAAAATCTTTTAGCATTAGAGTAAAAAAGCCTCCTGCCAGAATCGGACTGACGTAAACGGTTTACAAAACCGTTGCTTTACCACTAAGCTAAGGAGGCAATTGTTGATCATTATTTTATTATATCACTAAACTAAAAAAGCTTACAAACTAAATAGCACACGCCAGCGTGTGCCCTCTCCTTTAGATTCTTCGCCTGAAGGCTCAGAATGACAAAAATGTATTTTACTGCTTTTTAATATTGTCCCAATAATCACAGTTAAACTCGCATTTTTCATCCACGGCTTTTGTGTCGGGTAGTTGAGAATTTTGGTCAGTTAATTTTTTCTTTTTATATTTATAAACAACCCTCTGGCTCGAAAAAAATTTCAAAGCCTCTATTTTTTTCACAACCAACTGTTTATTTTTAGCCACTATTCCCTTCGCCATCTGGGGAGCTATTTTGCCAAAATCCTCTCCCACTTTTTTCGCTCGCTGTGTCCATACTGCAAAATCTAAACCCAAGTTATGCTGGCTTTCATCAACAACCAAAGCTTTAACTTGCGAAGTTTTGCTCAACACAATAAAAACAAAACCAGCTAAGCTAGCCCAAAAAATTATTTTAATTATTAAATCCATCACAATTTCCCCACTCATATACACTAAATCAAAATTACAAGATAGGGCGAAGGAAAGTATTTTCAAGGAGCACCTCGAGCCCCGTTGGCATGGTCCCGCCAGCAGGCGGGCAACGGGAGCGAGAGCTGAGCGAAGTCCCCCGCTGGGGGGACGAGCGTCTCCTTGAGAATACTTTCCGAAGCCCGTTATGTCGTAATTTAAAAACTAAATTTCGTAGCGAGCAAACTTAATCACGTCAATTCTTTCGCCAATTTTACGCCGAGCCTCATCCACTAAATCATTCACTGTTTGACTAGTATCTTTAATCCAAGGTTGAGATAATAAAGAAACTTCCTGCTTATATTTTTTTAATTTACCCTCAATCACCTGCTCTAGAATTTTCTCGGGCTTGCCCGAATCAGCCATTTGTTTTTGATAAATTTTCCTTTCCCCATCTAAAAACTCTGGAACAATTTGATCTTCCGAAACAAAAATTGGTCTGGCAGCTGCAATTTGCAAGCAAATCTCGTGGGCTAATTTTTTAAACTCATCTGATCTGGCTACAAAATCACTTTCGCAAACCATTTGCAACATTACCCCAATCTTACCGCCTGCATGCTGATAAGTTTCAATTATACCAGCTGATGCGGTTTTATCTCCCCGATCTTTAATAGACTCTTTGCCTCGCTCACGTAAAATTTCTTTGGCTCTTTTGATATCACCATTAGCCTCATCCAGAGCCTTTTTGCAATCATTCATTGCAATGCCTGTTTCCCCTCTTAATTGTTTGAGTAGTTCAATAGAAACCATAGATATTATTTTTTAGATTTTAAAATAACTTCTTTTACTTTTTCTAAGATATATCTCACGGCTGTAATAGCATCATCGTTGGCCGGAATAGGAAAATCAACCAACAAAGGGTCAACATTGGTGTCCACTTGAGCCACAACCTTAACTCCCTTAATGCGAGCTTCCTTAAAACAAGAATCATCCTTAGTTAAATCACAAATAAAAACAACATCTGGAATTCTCTCTAAGCTAACTAGTCCACCAAACTTTCTTTCTAAGTCAGTAATTTCTTTTTGCTTATCACTTTGCTCTTTTTTGGTGTATTTTTCAAAAGCCCCACTTTCTTGTTGTCGCTTTAAATCCTTAAAATGATCCACTCTTTTTTTAATCACACTAAAATTGGTAAAAGTTCCCCCCAACCAGCGCTCTTTAACATAAGGCATCCCCGATAAATCTCCAATCTCTTTAATTAAATTTTGATATGGCAACTTGGTTCCCACAAACAAAACTATCCCTCCCTTGCTAACAACTTGGCTGATATAATCCAAAGCTAGATCCAATTTTTGCTTGGTAACTTCTAAATCAATAATGTGGACAGTATTTCTAATCCCCACCACAAATTTTTCCATCCGAGGATGTAATTTAGAAGTTTGATGACCTAAGTGTAACCCAGCCTCCATCATCTCTCTTTCTTCTTCGGTTACCACTCTAGTTTCTTCTTTACTAATAGTTGCGTCTGTTATTGTATTCATAGAATCCATTACTCATTACTTTTAATATCTGAATTGTATAATAAGGCTCTTGATTTTGCAAGGGGTCTGCGATATAATGCCAATATCGTGCGAATAAGTCTGTATAACCTTAATTTACTCTAAATTTATGCAAAAAGACATCCACCCAAAATATTATCCCAAAGCCCAAGTTCACTGTTCTTGTGGTAACAAATTTTCCGTTGGCTCAACTAAAGAGTTAATCGAAACCGAAATTTGTTTCAAATGCCATCCTTTCTATACCGGCAAAGAAAAAATCATTGATACCGCAGGTCGAGTTGAAAAATTCCAAAAAAGACTCGCTAAGAAACAAACTTCTGTTAAAAAAACTAAAACAAAATAGTTTTCTTTGCTTCTATGGAATCAGTTATCATCGAAATTAGAGCGGGAGTAGGTGGCGATGAGGCCGCTTTGTTTGCCGAGGATCTTTTTAAAATGTACACCAAGTACGCCACTCTTAAAAACTGGCGGTGCGAAGTTTTAGATTTAAACGATACCGAAATAGGGGGCATCAAACAAGTTGTGTTTGAAGTTAAAGGTGAAGGTGTTAGTGATTATTTAAAAAATGAGGCCGGAGTACATCGGGTTCAAAGAGTGCCTCAAACCGAAAAAAGCAACCGCATCCACACCTCCACAGCTTCCGTGGCTGTTTTACCCAAACCCGAGCAAGCTGAAATTAAAATAAATGCAGGCGATTTAGAATTTGAATACTATAAATCTTCTGGCCCAGGGGGGCAGTATGTCAACAAAAGGCAAACCGCCATTCGAATTAT
>JAPLWD010000115.1 GCA_026396775.1 Candidatus Gribaldobacteria bacterium | reverse complement strand
TCGAAAAAATTGGCCAAAATGTTTCTGGGGAAGCCGACCAGCCTAAATACTGGCCATTCATACTTAAGATATCTGAAACCAAAGTAAACGGATAAACGATTACTGATAAGATAGTGAGCCATTTAATAATCTCGTTAGTTCGAGTTGACAGCAAGGATTGGTTGGTAGAATCTAAAGATGAAAGCGTGCGATCGTTCATTTCCAACATATTTTTAGCTTGATCATAAAGGTTTAGCAAGCTATGAAAGTAGGGGATTAAGTCTTTGCTAAAAGCATTTTCAGCTTCTTGAGCTAAATTTTTAAAAACTAAATACTGAGGCTCCATAATTTTTTGAAAACCGATAATATCTCTTCTTACTAAAGAAATCTGCGACACAGCCTTTTGGTAAGAACCTTGATAAATTAATTCTTCAATACCCTCAATATTTTTTTTGATGTGATTAAGTTTGGGGAAACAAGCCAACATTATTTCGCGCAACACTCGATAAAGAATTTCAACCGAACCTGTTTTGGAACACTCTTGCCGCACCTCCTCATATAAATTACATTGATCAAAGATAGCTTTTAAGGGCACAATATCTTGATAATGGCTAGTGATAATAAAGTCTTTGCCAATAATAATATCTAGCTCCAAAGGCAAGGTACAATAGCTTCTTTTATCAAAAAACGGATAAAAAATAACTAAAGATAAGTAATCGCCAAAGTTTTCAATTTTGGGGTGATCTAAAGGAGGCAAAAGCTCCTTTAAAACCAGCGGATGTAATTTAAACTGGCTTTGGAGCCAAGCAGCATCCGTAGCTTGAGGATTTTTTAAATCAATCCAAGTAAAATTATCAAACTTAATAGTATACATATCCGATTTTGTCACCATCTCATTTTACCAAGCCCGCCTAAAGAATGCAAAGTGTATAACTAAATTAGCAATCAAGGGTCTTGACTGCTAATTGTTTCTGATTATAATAAAGCCATATGGATATTGCTCAAAGAAGAGAAGAAATCCTTAAAAAAGTGGTAGAGGAGTATATCAAAACTGCCTTGCCAATTAGCTCTGATTTCTTAAAAACAGAGGGTTTTTGGGACATCTCTCCCGCCACTATCCGCATCGATTTAGCCGAATTAACCGAGGAGGGTTTTCTAGAAAAACCCTATGTATCAGGGGGGCGAATACCCACCGATAAGGGCTATCGATTTTTTGTGGATCAGTTGCCTGCTGACTCAAGCCTTCAATCCAAACGATTTGAAAATCTTTTAGCTGAATTTGATGATGCGGTGCGATTGTCGCAAGAAATTGCTCGGATTCTAGCCAAAAACTCGGCTAGTTTAGGGCTAGTTTACTTAAAAGATTATGACTTAGTTTGCCAAGAAGGCTGGGAAAGATTAATTCAAGAACCCGAGTTTAATGATATTGATTATACTCGCAACTTTATTGAAAGCCTGCACGAGCTAGGTGCTAATTTGGATGATCTGCCAACCAACGAAAGTTCAGTCGCCCAAGTTTTTATCGGGCAAGAGTGCCAATTGGATAAGAATAATTTTAGTGTAATTATGGGTCAAGGTTTTTTTGGCAATAATCAAAGCCAACCAGTTTATTTTGCAGTCACCGGCCCCAAAAGAATGAATTTTTATGGTAATATAAAACTAATCAACGATTTAATCAACGCTTTTAATTAATATGACTAAAAACAACTTACAAGATGATAGCCTTCAAGAGCTTCAAGAATGCCAAAGGCTTAAAGAC
>JAPLWD010000010.1 GCA_026396775.1 Candidatus Gribaldobacteria bacterium | reverse complement strand
CTCTCTAACATCTTTAACCTTTCCCGCCACCAAATCAAATCTAAAGCCTCGGAGCTTCTCTTTCAGCTCACCCAAATTAGCCTTTTGAGTTAGAACATCTAATCTCAAAAATTCCTTCAATTTATCTTTTTGTTTAATCGTGCTCATATTTTTTAAGCTTGGGTAATAAACTTAGTTCTAATGGGTAATTTTTCAGTCACTTTTTTAAAAGTCTTCTTGGCCATTTCTTCGGTTATTCCATCTAGTTCAAAAAGAATTCTACCCGGCTTAACTGGAAAAACATAGTGATCCACAGCACCCTTACCTCCACCCATCCCAACTTCTCCTCCTTTAGCCGTAATAGGCTTTTGTGGAAAAATTCTAACCCACATTTTGCCCTTTTTCTTTAATTGCTTTAAAATAACTTTTTTGCAAGCTTCAATCTGATTATTAGTAATCCATTTAGTACCCAAAGATTGTAATCCAAAGCTACCAAAATTAACTTCGGTGCCTCGGGTTTCCACCCCTTTGGATCTACCCTTATGCCACTTGCGATGTTTCATTTTCTTTGGTTGCAACATATAAATTACTTAATAAAGCTTTCACCCTTATAAATCCATACCTTAACACCAATCACGCCATAAGTACAGTGTGCCTGTGCCAAATGATAATCAATAATGGCTCTAAAATTTTGGCGAGGCAAACGCCCTTCCTTCAACCATTCTCTGCGAGAAATTTCAACCCCATTCAAGCGACCCGAAAGCTCAACTCTAACCCCCTGAACTTCTTTTTGTTCTATTGATTTACCAATCGCCATTTTAATCACTCGTCTAAAAGGTACCATTTTTTCTAATTGACCTGCCACCCATTGAGCCGTTAAACTAGACGAAGCCCACATATTTCTAACCTCTAAAATTTCAATTTTAAGATCGCGTCTGTTAATTGGGCTAAGTAGCCTAATCATACTTCTTTTTGAGAGCTCTTTTTCTAAAGCATACTTTAACTCTTCAACGCCTTTGCCCCCTCGGCCAATAATTAAAGCCGGACGAGATGTTTTAATAATAACCTTCAAAACAGTTTGGCCTCTTTCAATCTCAACATCCTGAACTGTTCCTTGGGGTAATTTTTCATTCAAAAAGTCTCTAATTCGACAATCCTCTTCTAAAAAACGAGGAAAATTTCTTTGATAAAAACCTCGGGACAGCCAATCCTTGATTTCTCTAATTCTTAATACTTTTGGATGTGATTTATGACTCATAAATTAGATTGATTTTCTTTGAAAAGTCTTACTGGTAGTAACTTTAGTTTTAACCTTGGTGTTTCTAGCTTGCTCTGGTTTAAAGCCACTAGCTTTCTTGATTTTAACCTTTTCAATTTTTTTACCTTCTTCTCCCTTGTTTTGATTAACTTGACCCGAAATCTTCTTAGTTTGTACTCCAATCGATTCAAGTGTTAAAACAACACTAGAAGTTTTTTTCTCAATTCTATTGGCTCGCCCCTTCGCTCTAGCCCTCCATCTTTTTAGCTTAGTCCCTTCATCCACAAAAATCTTCGCCACCCTTAAATCTTTTTCGTCTAAGTAAAAATTATTCTTTGCGTTAGCAATGGCCGAATTTAACAATTTTTGCAAAGGCAAAGAGCCTCTTTTTAAATTGTAATCCAAAAGAGCCCTCGCTTTCACAGCTTGCTTGCCACGGATTAAATCAGCTAAAAGCCTCATTTTACGGGGCGCAATTCTTAGTTTAGATAATCGAGCTTCAATCATCATATTTCAAATCTTATTTCTTTTTAGTTTTAGTGGCAACCGCTGTGGCAGTTTCACTAGCCTTAGCTTTAGTCTCTTGATCTTTCTGCATCTTACCACCATGCCTAGAAAATTTAGTAGTAGGAGAAAATTCCCCCAATTTATGGCCAACCATATCTTCAGTCACATAAACCGGAATAAATTCTTTACCGTTATGCACTCCAAAAGTAAAACCCACCATTTCTGGAGAAATTGCCACCGCTCTTTTCCAAACCTTAACAATGGCTTTATCATCTTTTTTCAACCCTGCGATTCTCTTGATCAATCTTTCCTCTATATATGGTCCTTTTTTAAGACTTCTTGGCATATTTTAATTACTTATGTCGGCGTTGCATTATAAATTTATCACTTTGTTGTCTTTTCCTAGTTTTAACTCCCAAAGCGTGCTTACCCCAAGGAGTTTTAGGATATTTCAAACCAATTGGTTGAGCATTTTTACCACCACCATGAGGATGATCGCAAGCATTCATAGCCGAGCCTCTCACTGATGGACGAATACCTTTCAATCTAGCAGTTCCTGCTTTGCCCAATTGATGAAAACGATGTTCAGGGTTAGATAGGTTGCCAACTGAACAAAAACATTCGCCTAAAACTTTTCTAATCTCCCCCGAGGGCATCTTCAAATTAGTATATTTATCTTCTTGTGCCATTACCTGACAGGCCGATCCAGCCGAGCGAGCAATTCTACCTCCTTGATTAGGCTGTAATTCAATGTTGTGAACCATAATCCCTACAGGAATATGTCTTAATTTAAGCCGATTGCCTTTTTTTAATTCAGTTTTTTCAGCGCAAGTAACTTCATCCCCTTCTCTTAATCCATCTGCCGCCAAAACATAACACTTGCATCCGTCATTATAGCCCAAAAGCGCCAAAAAACAAGTACGATTAGGGTCATACTCAATGGCTTTTACTTGAGCTACTTCATTCATTTTAAATTGACCGAATTCAATAATCCGATACATCCTTTTCACCCCACCTCCCTTATGTCTAACCGTGATTCTTCCCCTATTGTTCTTGCCAGCCTTCTTTTTCAAAGGTAAAAGCAACGACTTCTCGGGACGCTTTTTGCTTAAAATACTTTTTGGCTTTTTATGTTTAGGTTTTCTGTGTAACATAATTTTCTATTACCTAGGCATCAACTCAATGGTTTGATCTTTTTGAATTTTCACAATCGCTTTTTTATATCCTCCCTTCCAGCCGTTACTCTTGCCTAATCTTCTTTTCTTAGCAGGGATGTTAATTATTCGTACCTCTTCAACCTTAACCCCATAAACTTCCTCAACCGATTTTTTCACTTCGCTTTTATTGGCAGTTTTAAAAACATTAAAAACATATTGATTAACCCCCGCCAAAACTGTCGCTTTTTCAGTAACATGGGGATGTCTTAAAACCAAAGGGGCTACTTTAATATCCTTCTTATTCCTAGTTTGAGCCTTAACTTCTTTCTTTTGAGCTAATTCGGGTTTAACTTCAACAGTTGAAAGCTTTCTTGCTTCGGTTTTAACCGCAGTTTTTTTCATTTTAGTTACCTCTTTCGCCTTAGTCTCTCTTTTTTCGTCAGTTTTTTTACCTAAATTGAATAATGCCATATTGACAAATTAAGCCACAGATTTAACTTTTGACTTTTCGTTTGCAAAAATTTCTTGGATAACTTGCACCCCCGACTTTTCTACTACCACATTTTTAAACGACATTACATCTAAAGCATTCAAATTCCGAGCTTCCATAATGCTAACTTTGGCAATATTTCTAGCTGATCTGTAAAAACTTTCATTGTAGCTAGCCGTAATAATTAAAGTAGTCCCTTCTAGGGGTAATTGACTTAAAAAATCAAAAGCCAATTTAGTCTTTGGGGACTTCAAGGCCAAACTATCTACTACTATCAAAAGATTAGCCTTCGTTTTAGCTGATAAAGCCATTAATAAAGCTAGTCTCCTGATTTTATTAGGAATAGTTTTTTGATAATTCTTTTCGTTTCTTGGCCCAAAAGTAATGCCACCTCCTCTCCATAAAGGAGATCTAATTGAACCGTGCCTAGCTCGGCCAGTGCCTTTTTGTTTCCAAGGCTTTCTACCACCCCCCGACACTTCACTTCTAGTTTTAGCTTGAACTGTTCCCTGTCGGCGATTAGACAATTGACTTACCACCACTTGATGAACTAAATCAGTGTTAACTTTTAAACCAAAAACCGATTCGGGTAATTCAACCTGTTGTTTTTTAGTTTTATCTTGATTGTAAACTTCAGTTTTCATACTTAATTCTTGATTTGCACTAAAGTGCCTCTATGTCCAGGCACAGCTCCCTTAATCGCAATTAAACTATTTTCTAAATCAACTTTGGCAATTTCTAAATTAGCCACTGTTATTTGATCGCTCCCCATTCGTCCAGGCATCTTACGCCCAGGAAAAACCCTGCCTGGCCCCGTCGCTCCAATCGATCCAACCGCTCTTTGCTCGTGCTTAACACCATGAGTTTGGTTTCTGCCTTTAAAATTCCATCTTTTCACCGCCCCCTGAAAACCCTTACCCTTAGAAACACTCATTATTTTCACCTTTTCTCCCTCTGAAAAAATCGAAAAATCAATTTGTTGACCAACCTGATAATCAGCCGGACTCTCTTTAATTTCACAAAGGTGCTTGAATTCCTTACCCTTCTCGGTTTTTTTGATATTCTTAACTTTCTTCTCAAAGCCAATCTGCACAGCTTCATAACCATCTTTCTCAAGAGTTTTCAATTGGGTTACAAAACAAGGGCCAACCGAAATCAAGGTGCAAGGCACCACTTTTCCATCTTTCCAAATTCTAGTCATTTCTACTTTTTTTCCAAGAATAAGTTTGGCCATATCAATAAAATAACCGGGCTTTCACCCGGCGAATCATTCCGGCTTACAATTTAAATACTATTTTAAACGAAAAAAATATTAACCATTAAAAAAGGTTATTGCAATTTTGAAGTTAAGCGGTCTTAACTTCAATTTCTACGCCGGTTGGCAAGGTCAAATCGCGTAAGGAATCAATAAATCTTTGATTGGGATTTTTGATTTCTATTAATCTCTTGTGCACACGCATTTCAAACTGCTCTCTCGCATCCTTATGCACAAAAGTTGACCTATTTACAGTGTAGCGTTTGATTTCAGTTGGCAAAGGAACTGGCCCAGCAATTTCAACATTAGTCCTTAAAGCAATTTCAACAATTTGCTGACAAGAAGCGTCAATCACCTTGCTGTCATAGGACTTTAGTTTAATCCTTAGCTGTGGCCTAAGCTCAATAGCCTCCTTTATTTTACTCTTCTCTTCCGTTGCAGTCGTTGTCATGACAATTCTTTTATTTTTTCTTGCTTACTTAATAATTTTAGTTACCACGCCTGCTCCCACAGTTCTGCCACCCTCGCGGATAGCAAATCTCTGTTTTTCTTCCAAGGCTACAGGGGTAATCAACTTAGCCATAATTTTAGCTGTATCTCCAGGCATCACCATTTCCACGCCGGCTGGCAAGGTAACATCACCTGTTACATCGCAGGTTTTCATAAAAAATTGAGGCTTGTACCCAGCAAAAAATGGAGTATGTCTGCCACCTTCGTCCTTGCTTAAAGCAATAATTTCAGCCTCAAATTCAGTATGTGGAGTAATAGTGCCAGGTTTAGCTAACACTTGACCTCTTTCGATATCTTCTTTTTTCAAACCTCTTAACAACACGCCCACATTATCACCGGCTCTGCCTTCGTCTAAGGTTTTGTTAAACATTTCCATGCTCACAGCCACGGTTTTTTGAGTTGGTCTTAATCCAATAATCTCAACATCTTCTCCGGCCTTAACAATCCCTCTTTCCACTCTACCAGTAGCCACTGTTCCTCTACCAGCAATTGAGAAAACATCTTCAATCCCCATTAAAAATGGCTTGTCTAAGTCGCGAGATGGCTCTTTGATATATTCATCCACTTTAGCTAAAAGCTCTCCAATTGGCTTCATAGCTGCATCATCAATTGATCCAGCACTTAAAGCTTGCAAAGCCGAGCCTCTGATAATAGGTGTTTCGTCACCAGGAAAATCATACTTCTTTAACAATTCTCTCAATTCCGACTCCACCAAGTCAATCATATCTGGGTCATCAACCTGATCGCACTTGTTTAAAAAGATAACTAAAGAAGGCAAACCAACTTGTCTGGCCAAAAGCACATGCTCTCTGGTTTGAGGCATTGGCCCTTCGGGAGCAGCCACCACTAAGATACCACCGTCCATTTGAGCAGCTCCGGTAATCATATTTTTGATATAATCAGCGTGCCCAGGGCAGTCAATTAAAGCATAATGCCGATTGTCGGTTTCAAATTCAGTGTGGCAAATATTAATAGTAATGCCACGAGACTTTTCTTCGGGAGCCGAATCAATTTCGTCAACTGATTTCTTAGACGACATCCAGCCCTTTAGGTTAGCGTATTTCAAAATAGCCGCTGTTAAAGTGGTTTTGCCGTGGTCAACGTGACCAATGGT
>JAPLWD010000092.1:2169-6714 GCA_026396775.1 Candidatus Gribaldobacteria bacterium | reverse complement strand
TGTCATTGCGAGGAGCGAAGCCGAGCGACGAAGCAATCTCTTGGGACTACGAGATTGCCACGCTCCTTCCCAGTCGCTCGCAATGACAGGGGGATTCGATTGCTACGTTCCTCGCAATGACAAATACGCAAATATAACAAAAAAGGAAGGAGTTTTACTTCTTCCTTTTTTGTTTGTCTTTTTAAAAGGATTCGCGGTAGGTGTCGCTTGGGTTGGGTGTTTCTGGGGTGGGGGTTGGGGTGGTGGTGCTTTCGGTTGGGGTTTCTGCTGTTGGAATACTTGCTTCAGCTAGACTAGTAGGTTGTTGATCTTGTTCAGCAATAGTGGTTTCTCCTTTAACGCCGTGGCGTAAAGTTGTGTCCATGGGTGGAAATTTATAATCTGTGTAAAAAACTTGGAGCCATTCTTGCAAGGGTGATAAAAGCCTATCCATAAAGGCTTGAGTTAGGCTTTGAGCTGTTTGGGCTGAAATTTTAAGTTGCTCTTGAAAGCTTTGCGGTAATGCTGTGGGAGATAAAAGACCCATTAAGCTTTGACCAATTAGTTCAGCCAAACGAGAAATTTTTTCAGGAGGCACACTGTAAAGGCCAGCTAACTCTCTAATTAAGTCAGCGGTTTTATCTGAAAAAATAGCTGTTTGCAGTTTGGGTGGCAAAACTTCGTAAAGATCTAAAATTTCATTAGAGTTTTCTGTTGCCATAAAAATAATTATTGAAACGCAATCTAGTTTGTCATTGCGAGGAGGTCGCCCAGCAGGGCGAATGACGAAGCAATCTCAATGTCGGATAGATTGCTTCGTCGCTCGGCTTCGCTCCTCGCAATGACACAATTTTAAATTAACTGCTACTTCTTTTGTTTTTTAATTTCTTCTAAGATGATTTCTTGTTGTTTTGTTAGATTGGCGATGTCCGTTTGTGTTAGCGGGGGTGGTGGTGTTGCGCCCGGAGATAGAGGAGGAGGGTTTAATTTTTTTGCAATGTCGTCTAGACGACTATTAAGCGAGCTTAGTAGGGTGTTGGTCTGTTCAATACCAAAGCTGATGCCCAAGGTGCGAGCGGCTGTGCTCTTTAAGTAATTATAAAGAGGCATATTGCGCCGGCGATAAATGGCTTCTTGCTTGGCTGGATCTTGAGTGCCAGTGAAAGCCTCTATAGATAACTTTAAGGCCTCAATGCCTTTTTTACCTGATATTTCTAAGGCTTTGGCCAGTTGTTGCCCTGTCCATAAGCTATTAGCTACCTCTGTTTGTATGGCTTTAGTAGCTTGGACTTTAGTCCAGTTATCCATATTGCTGGTTAAAGTTTCAGCTAAAATTTTAGCCATTCTGATGCCAATGAGCTCGCCTTTAGTTCTATCATCGTTTAATTTGTGAAGGTTTCCCCTTGTTCTGCGATCTGCTTCGTCAATATAATCATAACTTTGCTCTAGTTTTTTTCGACTTAGCGTAGAGGTCTTTTCGTCATTATGGCTAGCGTCAACGCTAGCTATTTCAGTATCTTTTTTTTCAACAACTTCTTTTTGTGCAGTCAACTTTTCTGTTTCCTCGAGAAGTTGTTTTTTATTAGTACTAATTGTTGCTTCATGGGTATTAATTGCTGTATTTGCAACTGTTCTGGCTTTTTCGGCTTTATCAAATTCAGCAACTAATTGTGAGTCAACAGTGAACCCAATTTTGCCAGTCAGTGTGGCACCTCGAACTTTTTCTTGTTGATATTTTGCGTATTCGGTGTGATTAAGAAGTGCATTTTGTTGCCCTAAGTCTTTTTTTGCTACGCTCAATGCCGCTTCAGCGCCTGTTATGTTATTAGTAAGGTCTGTTATTGCTTTTTCAAATGTTGTAATTTCTCCCTCGGCAACTTTTCTTTCTGCTTCAATTTCTGTTTTAATTCTAGTAGTTTCTGCATTAGCTTGAGTTTTTTCTTCCTTGGTGGT
Organism: Candidatus Gribaldobacteria bacterium; assembly: GCA_026396775.1. GTDB lineage: Bacteria > Patescibacteriota > Minisyncoccia > Minisyncoccales > CG1-02-41-26 > JAPLWD01. The sequence goes on along the minus strand of JAPLWD010000092.1, from coordinate 4,782 downwards.
GTCTCTTTCAAATCCTTCTATGGCTTTAATATATAAATCGCCGAAGCTACTTTTTAGCACAGAGATAGAATCAGAATCGCCCTTTTCAATAGCGCTTTTTATAATGTTGACTATATTTTTTTCGTCTATACTTTCTCTAACAATCGCACCTTCTTTGTTTTGCGCCATTGCCACAAGACCACCAATTTTTGTGTCGGCCATTACTCCGTCTCTAATATAATTAACTCTTTCATCAGCCCCAGCAAGTTTTTTAGCTTTTTCGGTTGATTTTTGGATGTCTTCGTGAGTACTTTGTTGCATTGCGTTACTGGTTATATGTCGGGCTTTTTTTACCCCATATCCAGCCAAGGATGCTAATCCTAGAGTGCCCACATTAAGTGCCCCTCGGAGTAATGTCCTAGTCGCTTTTTTTGTGCCTTGATCCCAGCCAGCTTGTTGTTTTTCTGTTTCGGTTTCTCCGCCACCAATAAATTGGCCAATTCTTCTAGCGCCAGCTCGAAACCGATGATCCCTTTTCCAGGCGTTGTATTTGCCAATTTGTTTAACAGTTTCGTCGTCGTTAAGTTTATCTGCGTAATCTGCGTCATTGGCTAAAGGTGGCGCCCCCTGTTGAAGCTTATCTCTCACTTTTTTAGCGCTATGTTTAACGCCTGCCTTGGCGCCTCGGCCGGCTTGTTTGGCGGTGAATTTGCCAATTTTTTTACTAGTATTTTTGAAAGCACCCGTTACAGCGCTAGCACCCATCGCGTTGGTTTTTAAGGCCATCATTAGGCCAAAAATTAAAAAGAGAATGGCCACTAAAAATGGGGCGATGCTTCTAAAAACTCCACCAGTGGGGTCTTCGCCTAAAGCCTCGGATTTAAGCATATCTTTAGACATTAAAATAGCGTGTTGAGCTAGATAAATAAAAAAGCTAGATGGCACTACAATAAAAGCCCATTGGCTAAACTGGTTCATCCAAGTGTCAAAGTGTTTTTTATACTTATCAAACGCCCAAAAGAAAAATGCTAAAGGCGACAAGATAACCAAAATCCACAAAATTGGGGCTCGTACAAAAAATAAAGCGCCAAACAGAATTAAAATTCCACCCGAAACTACGCCAAAGAAAATTAGCATCACAGCTTGTAGTAACACTGTGGGGCTAGTTATAATATCCATCGTGTGGGTCAACAAAAGGCTTCTTTGAGTAGAAAAAAGATCGGTGATAGACGAAAAATCAATGCTTTGCAAAAAGAAGCTAGCTAAAATGTTAGCCACATCAACCACCACCCCGCAAATGATGGGGCTAAAATTAATTAATAAAGCCACTACTAAAAGTTTGAGAAAGTGTTTTTGGGTGGTGAAATTAGAAAGGTTTAGGGCAGTGGCTAAACCGATGTAGGCTAAGCCAACAATAAATAAAATGTTGGTCATATCCCTCACTAAAGTCCAGCCGATGCTAATAACGGCATTATTGGAAGGGTTAGTTAAAGAAACATTAAAAAGACCTCGAGAAGCTATTTGTAAAAACCAATTCCCAAATTGAATAATTCCTTGGGAGACTAATAAGGTTATTTGTAAGAGGATTGAAATGAAAAGGTTGGGTAAAGCCAATAGAGCGTTGGTTAAAAAAGCAGCTTTGGCAAACTGCAAGGGGATTAAAATAATAGCCAAAAATAGCAGGCCCAATAAAAGAAAACCCTGCTTTTTGTGTTGTTGCCAAAAAGAGATAAAAAACATTTTTAAAACGATATTAAAGTATTATAACAAAGAAAGAGACATCAAGAAATTGTTGATAACTATATTGAATTGCGAAAGGCAAGTCGGCTCGGAAAGTATTTTCAAGGTGACGCTCGCCCTGCCCAGCCGCAGGGCTTCGCTCAGTTCTCGCCCTGTTTTCCGCCTACTGGCGGAACCATGCAAACAGGACTCGAAGTGCGCCTTGAAAATACTTTCCTCGCCTCATTTCGCAATTTAAGGTAACTGATTGGATGTTTGGGCGAGGGAGATCCAGTTTTCTAGGGCTAGGGTTTGGGCTCTTTGGGTGGGGGTGATTTTATTTTTAGCTAACCATTTTAAAATACTTTCTTTGGGTTGGTTTAATCCAACGCTAAAATTGTTGAGGAGTTGCTTGCGGGGTTGGCTAAAACCAGCCTTTACAATTTGTGCAAAACCTTTGGAGTTGACTTGTTTTTGATATTTAGCTACGGGTGTAATTTTAAGAATAACCGAATCCACTTTAGGGGCAGGCCAAAAATTATTGCGGTTAATAGAAGCAATTATTTTAACTTGGCTATAAAATTGGCAAAAAATAGCCAGTTTATTAGAGTCGGGTGGCGTGGCGCGAACTCTTTGCCCCACTTCTTTTTGTACCATTAAAATCATTTCCAAGGGGGGAGTTGGGGCTTCTAAAAAAAGCATAATCACAGGATTAGTAATATAGTAAGGCAAGTTGGCTACCACCTTGTAAGGGGTAGATTTTAGTGAGTTGAAATTAAAGGTTAAAACATCTTGATTGAGCACTTCGACATTTTGAATATTTTTAGTTTTTAAATCGGCCGTTAAAATAGTGGTTAAGTTAGGATCTTTTTCAAGGGCTATTATTTTTTTGGCTTGTTGAGCTAAGGGGTAAGT
>JAPLWD010000092.1:0-2140 GCA_026396775.1 Candidatus Gribaldobacteria bacterium | reverse complement strand
GGGGTAAGTTAAAGCTCCCAAGCCCGAACCCACTTCAACCACGATTTCTTCGGGAGTAATGTTAGCTGCAGAAACCATTTGAGCAATAGCTTGAGAGCTAAGTAAAAAGTTTTGCCCTAATCTTTTTTGGGGTTTTAGATTATGTTCTTTGAGTAATTTTTGGTTAAAAGTTGGTTGATTTGACATTTTTTTAAAGAGTGATTTTATATATTTTTTAGCTTGACGAAAGCTTTCGATTTATTCTATAATAAGAGTGTTGATGTACTAATGGGTCTGATTTTGAGCCTAGAGCTGTTTACAAAACTATTCCTACTGCAAGCTTAGCTTTTTGGCTACGACTTCGTCAAGCTGGCGCAAAAAGATTTTCACCATAGCTGGGCTATGGCTCAAATCTTTTTGCTGGCTTTCCTCGTCTCGCCTAAAAACCTAAACTTTCGTAACGAAATAGTTTTGTAACCATCTCTTGATAATTTTTAGGCTTATTACTAGAGTCCAACAATTCCTCTCGGTTTGGTTTCGTGAAAGCAAAGCTAAACAGAATTTGGAAAACATACAGAATTTTTTTCAAAGAAGGAGCAAATTGACTCCGCTTTTTAGTTTATTGTTGATAGGTTTATGCTTAATTGTTTTAGGGGTAGCCTTTATTGGTGGCAAAAAAATGGCCGATCAAAAGAGAAATGTTTTTAGTCAAGAGCATTTTTTATTCGCTGATTCTAATCAAGCGACCAAGTTATCTGATTTAAGCGTAACCGAGAATTCGGTTTTATCTTCGCAAGCTCCTTCGTTTTTAGTGGATTCAGCCGAAGGTACAGCTAGTAGTAATGAACCATTTGAGTATAAGGTAGTTAAGGGTGACACTTTAAAGTCATTAGCGGGAAAGTTTAGTATCTCTATAGAAACAATTGCTTGGGCCAACGATTTAAGTGCTAAAGCTATTTTGAGGGCAGGGCAAACTCTTTTAATTTTACCGGTTTCTGGCGTTTTGCATATGGTTAAAAAAGGTAATACGCTTAGTGGGTTGGCTGAACTTTATAAGGTTAGCGCTCAAGAGATTATTGATTTTAATGAAATTGCTGATGGATCAGCTATCACAGTAGGCGATTTATTAGTTATCCCTGGTGGTAAAAAACCAAAAGTTGCTCAACCTAGTTACGCTACTGTTCCTTTATCGCAAAGTTATTTTATTTGCCCAGTGCCTACGCCCGTTAAAGTTACACAAGGATCCCATTGGTTTAATGCGGTGGATTTTGCTAACGGTAATTGTGGCGATCCAGTTTTTGCGGCGGCTGGTGGCGAGGTGCAAAAAGTGGCGGTGGGTACTAATTCGGGTAAGTATCTAACTATTTTACATCCTAATGGAGCTGTAACTTATTATGGTCATTTATCTAGTATTTCGGTTAGCTTGGGGGACAAGGTTTCACAAGGGCAGATTATCGGGTTAATTGGGCATACGGGTAATACTATTCCAGCAGGAGAAGCAGGATGTCATTTACATTTTGATGTGCGGTTTGCTAGTAATCCTTTCACTCGCTACGCCGTTGGTTCAACCATTAGCAAGTAATTTCCCGAGCCGACTTGCCTTTCGTAATTTAAAATTAATTATTTTCTCTTTTGCGGTAGCTTAAAGCTTCGGTTAGATTTTTGGCGGTAATATTTTCGTTTTCGTCTAAGTCAGCGATAGTACGAGCCACCTTTAAAACACGATGATAGCCTCGGGCGGATAACTGCCCTGTATCAACTAAATCTTTCAATAAGGCGTTGCTAGCTGGATCAAGCTGGCAATATTTTTTTAAATGACTGTCATGCATTTCGGAATTGGTTAAAAAGTTTTCGTTTTTAAATCTTTGTTTTTGAAGGTCGCGGGCTTTTTGAACTTTTATTTTTATTTCAGAGCTGGCGGTTGGATTGTGGACTCTATTTAAATCTTCGTATGTAACACTGCCGGCCCAGCAAAAAATATCAATGCGATCAAGTAGAGGGCCAGAGAGTTTGCGTTTGTAAGAGGCCACTTGTGATCCTGTGCAAGAGCATTCTTTTTCAGGATGTTTATAATAACCGCAGGGGCAAGGGTTGGCGGCAGCGATTAAAATAAAGTTGGCGGGATAAGCAAGGTTTTGTTTGGCGCGTTGAATAAAAATAG
>JAPLWD010000079.1 GCA_026396775.1 Candidatus Gribaldobacteria bacterium | reverse complement strand
TACTGGGGCTGGTAGTTATGATTACGATTTTTTAATAGTATCGTCTAAACTTTATGTCAAATCTTCAGACGGAACAAATCAGATAGTCAATTTTGCTGGCACTCAAACATTACAATCAAATACTTGGTATTATGTGAATTATGTTTGGGACGGAACAACAAATACAAATGCTGTAAGGGTTTATGTTAACGGCGTAATAGATAAAACAGGGACAGCTACTGGGGCGAATGCCACTATAACCACTTCCCATACTTTGTATATTTCGGGTTCAAGTTATGAAATGAATGGGCTCATCGATGGAGTAAGAATTTATAATAGGGCGTTGAGTGCAACAGAAATTAGTTATCAATATAACCAAAGCAAACCCATTGCTCAATGGAAGTTTGACGAGGGCAGTGGCAATTATGCTTATGATAGTAGTGGCAATGCCAACACCGGCTCGCTTTCTTTGGGTGGCTCGGCCACTTCCTCGGCTTGGGTGAGTGGCGTGTATGGTGGTGCTATGAACTTTGACGGGGTGGATGATTATGTGAGTATGGGAGAGCCAGCAATTTTAAATTTAACTGGACCCTTTGCTCTTTCAGCTTGGCTGTATCCCACGCCTCCGCATTTACAAGGTTATGGTGGGATATATGGAAATCGTAGCGGAAATGGTGAAAGAATATTATTGCTTGATGATGGTTCGCTACTTGCGCAATATACTATTGGTGGGGCAGGAAAAAGCGTGACAACTGCTGTTGGGTCTGTACCTAGTAACAAGTGGTCTTTTGTTAGCTTAATTTATGATGGTTCAGAAATTGCGTTTTGGATTAACGGGGTAAAGCAAACTCCAGTTGGTGCAACGGGAGCGGTTTATAATTCAGCTGGAACAAGACAAATTGGTTGGGGGAATAATACGGTGGGGTATTACAATTTTAAGGGAAAAATGGACGATGTGCGGATTTATCAATATGCCAGAACAGCCGAGCAAGTAAAGCAGGATTATAATGATGGCAAGGCAGTTTATGTTGGCACGCGTATAACCGATTGCGATAAAAGCCCAGCTGATTGTGTCAATAGTGGTTTGGTGGGGTATTGGGGTATGGACGAAATGGGTAGCACCACGGTGAAGGACTTGTCGGGCAATAACAACAACGGTTTGTTGGGCGGGGGCACGGCTGCGGCTTGGCCTTTTTGGACGCAGGGCGTGCAGCCGTTTTCGGGTGGCCGCCCCGGTGGTGGAGCGCTGAAGTTTGATGGGGTGGATGATTATGTTGATATAGGAGACCCTTCAAGTGGGATTTTGGATTTTGGCACTGGTAGTTTTTCAGTTAGCCTTTGGGTTAAAGCTCCCACGACTGGTGGAAATGCTAACCAATATGGTGGGATATTTAAGGGTTGTGGAGATGGGAATATTCAAAGTGGTTGGTTAATTCGGTTGTATAATTACGGCAGTTCGATTAGCTTTTATGGTGGTAATGGAACGAGTAATGTTTTTGATGTTGCCACTACTCGTAGCAACAATGTTTGGACTAATGTGGTTGGGGTTTTAGATAGGTCAGCTGGTAAGGCATATATATATCGTGATGGAGTATTAGCGAGTACTGACACAACAATTACGAATGGGGATATTTCAAGCACAAGGAGTTTAACTATTGCTAGAGATTATTCCGCCACTAAAAATTTACAGGGCATCATAGACGAGGTGAAGATTTATAATCGGGCGTTGAGCGATGCGGAAATTCGCTATCAATACAACCAAGGCAAGCCAATCGCTTGGTACAAAATGGACGAGGGTGCGGATACAGCAACAACCTGCAACGCCACGCGAAGCACAGTTTATGATTCCTCGCCCAGTGCCTATAACCTTGATTTACATTTAGGCACAGCTACCACTACAGTTTGGGCTGATGGCAAATATTCTTGTGGCTTACAATTTAATGGTACCAATGATTATGCCAGTTCATCTAATTCTGTTTCAATGGCTACTGGCACTTTAAGCTTTTGGGCCAAGCCCAACACCACCACACAAAAATTATTGCAATTAACCGCTGGAAATTATGTTCAATTAATTAGCGGAGTTGCTTCCACCACGGGTTTTGGCACACCTACTATATATATTGACGGCAAGCAAACCACAACATTTCCAGACACAAACTGGCACCATATTACTGTTGTGTCCACAGCCAGCATAACTGCCAACGCAACATATTTAGGCAGAGTTGGAACAAGCTATTACAACGGTTTATTAGATGATGTGCGGATTTATAATTACGGTTTAACTGCCGACCAAGTGAGAAACGTCTACAACGCAGGGGCGTTGTATTCAGGACAGTAAGAGATCCTTCGCCTGCTGGCTTAGGATGACAGAGGAACTGTCATTCTGAGGGTAATCCCGAAGAATCTTGGTAACAACTATGCCCGCACCTCCGACTAAGTCCGCCTTGATTACAATGCCGGGTCAGCTATCTATCTTGGTAATTAGCTCTGAAATGAGCTCGGCTCACTCCCGAGCTCGGGAGTGAGCCGAGCTAACTCCAAAAAAACATGCGAGATATAAATTTTGTAAATGGTGAATACTATCATATTTATAACCGCGGAGTTGATAAGCGGGAGGTCTTTTTGGACAAAAAAGATTATTGGAAATTTTTTGATGGTATGCGGGATTTTAATAACAGCACATATTATCAGGATAGGTTGGGAGCGCTTGGGCTTTCTACACATTCAATACGAGAACTCCACTCTTCTGATTTTAAGCAACTTGGTTCATTTTTAGCGGAGCAGGGGAAAGTGGTTGATATTATTAGTTACACTTTAAATCCGAATCATCCACATTTAATAATAAGACAATTAAAAGACAGGGGCATTTCTAATTTTATGCACAAGCTTGGCACAAGCTATACTAATTATTTTAATAAAAAATACGACAGGTCGGGTGCTTTATTTCAAGGAGCGTATAAGATTATTCATATAAACAATAACGAATATCTTTTGTGGTTGATTGGTTATATAAATGGTAATATTGAAATTCATGGGCTGGAAAAAGCCAGTGATTATCCATGGTCAAGTTATCGTGCGATATGGAATGAGCTCGGCTCACTCCATAAAAGTGGGAATGAGCCGAGCTCACTTCAAAATTCGTTGTCGAAGTTGTCGGTGTTAAGTGGGTTGAATATTATACTAGAACAATTTAAAAACGAGAAAGAATTTATAGATTTTGTTAGTCAGGTTATAGAAGAAAGCAAAACAAAGAAGGAGATGAAAAAATATTTATTAGAGGATTAATCTAGGTAGCCTAGCTCTTTGGGGAAAGTTTGGTGGTTTGAAAAAATATTTTTATTAAGTTAAAATAGGAGTTACTAAAAACAAAAAATTAATAATCATTAATCAACGAGTTGCCTTTTAAGTTTTTGTTAAAAAGCGACAAGTTACAGCTAAAAAAATATGTCCAAGATCTTTAAAATTTTAACTAAGTTTTCAATCTACGGTTTAGTGTTTTTGGTGCCTTTGTTTTTCTTGCCAATTACCGTAGAGCCTTTTGAATTTAATAAAATTTATTTGATTTTCTTTTTAACGGCGGTTGGTTTGATTAGCTGGTTAGCTGAAATGATTTTTTACCAACGCAAAATTGTATTTAAAAAAACGGTTTTGGACATTTTTGTTGTGCTTTATTTATTGGTAATGGTGTTGAGTGCAATTCTTTCTTTGGATAAAAACGCCAGCCTGTTTGGGTTTTATGGCCGGTTTTGGCCATCCTTGGTGGGGGTGTTATCCTTGGGTGGATTTTATTTTTTAGCGGTTAACAATATTAAAATAAAAAAAGAAACCGATGAATTAAACGATCAAAAATTAATTCCGGCCGAAAGGTTGGTGACGATTTTTTCGCTGTCTACTTTGGTAGCAACTGCGATTAGCTTTTGTTCGCTTTTGGGATTATGGGAAGCTATTAGCAAGGTTTTGGCTTTTATACCGCAGGTAATGAAAATCAGGGCCTTTAGCACCACGGGTGGATTTTTTGTGGAAGGGTATTTACTGGATTCGTTGGAAATGCTGTGTCTTTTATTAGCTTTTGTTGTGCCGATGGTGGTGGTTAAGCTAGCCTTCAAAAGAGATGTCGAAATGTCGAAATATCGAGTTGCGAGTGGGGATAAGGGAAATGTTGAGATGTCGAGTTTAGAGTTTCGAGAGAATGCAAAAAAAGAGATGTTGAATTTAGAAATGGCGAGGGGCACAAAAAAATATCGAGTTGCGAGAGGGTTGGGGTATTTATTAAATTTAGCTTTATTGATTTTGGGTTTGGCGATGTTGACAATTGTTAATTTTTGGCCGGCTTGGGTGGTTTTAATGGTAGCTTTGCTGGTTTTCTTAGTGGTGGCTTTAAAGAGCCGTTTATTTAAAGAAAGAATTAATAATTTAATTTTAGCTTTAACTCTTTTGTGTGTGGCGGTGTTTTTTGTCTTGCCAGCTTTGTTAGGCTTTAATAATCCTTTAACAAAGTTGATGAACCAGAATAACATTCTTGCTGGATTACAAAATAAAATTATTTTACAAGCTTTGCCAGTAGAAACTAGCTGGCAAACTGGTTTAGAAGGTGTAAAGGCCAACCCAATTTTAGGAGCGGGGCTGGGCAATTTGCCGTATGTTTTTTCTAAATATAAGCCCGCTAGTTTTTGGAGTGGGCCGTATTGGCAATTTCGGTTTGATAGATTAAGCAGTGCTATGGCCGAATATTTAGCCACGGTTGGGCTAGTTGGGTTTTTAGCTTATTTAGCTTTGCTGGTGGCCTTGATAGTAATGGGCGGGTTGCTTTTGAGGAGATATATTGAGGGGAGAAATGTCGAGATTTCGAGTTTAGAGTTTCGAGAGGGGGAGGGAGGGGTTAAGATGGTAATGCTTTTGTGGGTGGGGGTGATTGCTTTAGTGGTTAGTCAAATTGTTTACTATCAAAACACCACTTTGGCTTTTGGTTTTTGGTTGATGATTGCTTTGTTGGGAGTTTATTTAAATACTAATGGCAAGCAAAAGGTTTTTGAATTTAAGGATTTTCCAGAGATTGGCTTAGTTTTTTCAGTGATTTTTGTAGCGATTTTAATGGGCTTGATTTTTGTTTCGGTGCCTTTAGTCCAGCACTATCGGGCGGATGTTAATTATCGGGGATACTTGGTTAGCCAGGGCACAAATTTAGTTAAATTAGAATCGGCGGCCAAAATGGCGGATGACCAAGCCATTTATCATACAGTTTTAGCTTTAGCTTATTTGAAAAAATTTAACGAAGAGATTGCCAAAGCCCAACCCGATCCCGAAATAGTTAGAAAAACTTTGCTTTCAACTAGAGAAGAAATTAATAAATCAATGGCGACTGCTTCCAATCGAGTGGCCACCCAAGAATTAGCGGGGATTGTTTATCGAGATATAAGGGAGGCAGCTTTAACTTTGGCGGCAGTTTCGGTGGCCAATTTAGAGAAATCTTTGCAGGCCAATCCCGACGATCAAAAGATTATGGGTGATTTAGAGCAAGTAAAAAAGATGGCTCAAGAGTTTGACGAGATGCCAATTATCGCTTTTGAAAAAGCTGTAAAATTAGAGCCGAAGAATCCAGTTTTATTAACCGAATTGGGTAAACTGAAAAATAATAAAAATGATTTGGTGGGGGCGAGAGTGCTTTTTGAAAAAGCGATTGCTTTGAGGGGTGATTATGTGTTGCCTTACTTACAACTTTCTTTGGTGAATGAAGTTGAGGGCAAAACTAAGGAAGCTAAAGATCTTTTAGCGCAAGCGGTAAAGCTAGCGCCAAGTTGGGTGGATGCTAGATTTCATTTAGGCAGAATGTATTATAACGATAAAAATTATGATAATGCGATTGCACAGTTTCAACAGGCTTTAAGATATTTTCCGGATCACTCTAATTCGTTATATTCTTTAGCTAAAGTTTACGAAAAGAGAGGGGAGAATAGCAAGGCTTTAGAACTTTTGCGAAGAGTGTTAGAGTTAAATCCTGGGAATGAAGCTGTGTTGAAGGAAATTAATGCTTTAAGTATTGATAGCTCGGGAGAAACAAAAAAGAAATAGAGGAGAGGAAAAGGATATAAAAGATCTTTTGTTGATGGATCCGTTAATTAGGCCGGAGATATCCATTATCATTCTGAATTATAATGGATTAGAGCACATCAAGGCTTGTATTGAGTCCATTGAAAAAAACACAGAAGAAACATATGAGATTATAATCGTCGATAACGCTTCTACGGACGGTTCATTAGAATATCTTGGCAGCATAAAGAATACCATCCTCATAATAAATAAAGAGAATATTGGTTGCCCGCCGGCTCGCGCCTTGGCTTTGCCTTTAGCAAAGGGTAATTTTGTAGTATTGCTTGATAATGATACTATTGTTACGGAAGGCTGGATAGCAAAATTTAAAGCTCATTGCAAGAGGTATCCAGATATCGGCATCCTTGGCCCGCGTTCGAACTATGTCTCAGGCGCTCAGCTCGTTCAAAATGTTCCCTATACGGATGTTTCCGGTCTGGATGTGTTTGCCCGGAAATGGGCGGACGATCACGCGGGTCTTTTGATTCCAACACATCGCCTTGTGGGATTTTGCATGTTCATATCACGCGCAGTCATTGAGAAGATTGGCAATATTGATGCTGGCTTTGGTAAGTTCGGTTTTGAGGATGACGACTATACCTGGCGTACAATCATTGCCGGTTTTAAGACAGCAATTGCCAACGATGTGTTCATCCATCATTCGGGGGGTCCGCAAGGACAGGGAAATTCCGGATACAATCAGCGGCTTCTCGATGCTTGGGAATATTATAAGAAAAAATGGGATCTGCCCGTTGACCTCAGGTATGGGGTAGCGTACAACATC
>JAPLWD010000060.1 GCA_026396775.1 Candidatus Gribaldobacteria bacterium | reverse complement strand
TCGATTAATGAAGCTTTAGAAAAAGAGCCGATTTCTTTTACTAAAAAGAAAAAAGAGATTGACTTAACGGCTTTGCGACAAGCCATTAAAGAAACCGGCAATAACAATGCTTCTGGTACTAATTAGCTTTTTGTCATTGCGAGGAGCGAAGCCGAGCGACGAAGCAGTCTCGTTCTTTGAGATTGCTTCGCTCCTTTTAGTCGCTCGCAATGACAGTAGTGTTTTAATCAGTTTAAGAGAGAGCTAAAACATCAATATGGGAGAAGATCGTCCAATTAACACGCCAATTTTTAAAAAAGCGATTGGAGAAATTTTACAAACCTTAAAGCCTCATCAAAAAAAGTGCTTTCAATGCGATGAGGTTTTTGATATTTTTGAAGAGGATATAAATTTTTATAAAATTTTTCAAGTTCCCCCACCAACCCTATGTCCCAATTGTCGCCTGCAAAGACGGATGGGGTATCGGCTAAATTTTATTCCGGCTTTTTATCGTAAAACTTGTTCGGCGCCTGGTCATCAAGAAAAATTGATTTCTATTTATTCTGAACAAAATCCAGTCAAAGTTTTTGATAGTGATTTTTATTCTTCCGACAAGTGGGACTCATTAGATTATGGGCAAGAATATAATTTTGAACAGCCATTTTTTAAACAATTCCACGATTTATCCTTAATAGCTCCTTACCCAGCTATTCATCGCGATTTTCGCAATATCAATTGCGAGTACACTACGGGTGGTATTTCAGCTAAAAATTGCTATATTGTTGGGGTGCCGTTTGAATCAGAAGATGTTTATTACTCTAGTGTGCCAGCTTCTTGCCGAAATTGTCTTGATATTGCGGACAGCAAGTCTTGTGAGCGGTGTTATGACTCAGTCCAATTAGAGAATTGCTATAACTGCAACTTTTGTTACGAATGCTTGAATTGTCTGGATAGCGTTTTTCTTTACGATTGCCGAAATTGTCAACATTGTTTTGGATGTGTTAATTTACGCAACAAAAAATATTGTTTTTTTAATCAACAATTAAACAAAGAGGATTACGAAAATAAAATAAAAAAAATAAATTTAGGCAGTCGTCGAATTTTACAGGAGTACCGAGCGCGATTTTTTGAATTATTTACGCAAGCCATTAAGCGGGGGGTTTCTAACATTAAAACCGAGAAATCCTTAGGCGACCTTTTGGATAATTGCCGAAATTGTTTTCATTGCTTTAGTGTTCTTATGGGACCGAGCGAAAACTCAAGATATATAGTTTCAGCTGGCAAGATTAACGATTCTATGGATATTTCGGGAGGGTCAAATTTTTCGTTATGTTATGAATCGGGAGGACTGACAAGTAGTACTAAGATTAAATTCTCTCTTCGGATGAGGGGTAGTAATCTAGATTGCGAGTATTGTTTTGAATGTACTGATTGCGAATATTGTTTTGGTTGCTTTAGCTTGAGGAATAAAAAGTTTTGTGTTTTTAATAAACAGTATAGCGAAGCAGGATATTGGCAATTGGTTGATAAAATAAAAACACAGATGTTGGAAAGAAAAGAATATGGCGAATTTTTTCCGCTTGCCAATAGCCCTTGTGCTTATCAGGATTCGGATGCTCAAATTGAGTTTCCTTTGGCCAAAGAAAAAATTACTAAAAACGGCTGGCACCAGCAAGAAGAGATAAAAAGCGATCTTGATTTAACTAAATTGAAAGTATTAAAACCAGAACAAGTGCCAGATGACATTGCTGATGTTACGGATGATATTTTAAGTATGGCAATTCTGTGCGAACAAACCGGCAAACCTTTTCGGATTATGCCATTTGAACTAGAATTTTATCGTAAGAAAAATTTGCCCCTACCAGTAATTCAGTCACTGCAAAGAATGAGAAATCGTTTGGCATTCCGTCGACATTGGCGTTTGTGGCAACAACCCTGCTCAAATTGTAAACAAACAACACACTCAAGCTGGGATCCCGCCAAAAATTACAAAGTCTATTGCGAACCCTGCTATCTTAAAGAAATCGTTTAATGTATAGTGCCAATAAAATCCATTGTCATTGCGAGCGACTGGAAGGAGCGTGGCAATCTCTTAATTTTATGAATCAAGAAAATAAAACTTGTCAAAACTGTAAGGGTGGGTTCGGAATCGAGCTCGAGGATTTTGCGTTTTATGAAAAGATGAAAGTGCCACCACCAACTTGGTGCCCGGAGTGCCGGCTGATAAGGAGATTGGCTTGGAGAAATGAAAAATCATTCTATAAACGTAATTGTGATAAATGTGGCAGGTCAATGATTTCGGTATTTTCATCCGACATGGGGCTTATTGCTTATTGCTCTTCATGTTGGTGGTCGGATGATTGGGAGGGGTTAGATTATGGAATTGATTTTGATCCACAAAAGCCATTTTTGCAACAACTAAGAGATTTGATGCAAAAAATTCCAATGATGAATTTGTATGGTCTTTACACAACCGTGATCAATTCCGATTACACAAACTTAGTGAGTCATCTAAAAAATTGTTATTTAGTTACCCTTAGCGATAATAGCGAGAATGTTTGCTATGGTAGCATTATCCAAAACAGCAAAGATAGTGTGGACAATTTAATGGGAGTTAAGTTGGAGCTTTGCTATGAAAATATTAATTGTCATAGATGCTATAAAGTATTTTTTTCTTTGGATTGCGAAGATTGCCATGAAGTTTATTTTTCAAAAAATTGTTTTAATTGCCGTGATTGTTTTGGATGTTCTAATTTGCGGAATAAAAAGTATCATTTCTTTAATAAGCCATATACTAAAATGGAGTATGAAAAACTTTTATCGGGATATGATTTTTCATCATACGCAAGGCTAAAAAATATCCAGGGTGAGGCCTTACAAAATTGGATCAAGTTTCCAGTAAAATATTTTCATGGGAAAAATAACAACAATGTTTCCGGTGATTACATTTTTGAGTCCAAAAATATAAAAGATTCTTTTATTGCGAATAACATAGAAGATTCAAAATTTTGTTCATTTATTGATGTTGTCCCGGCGAATATGTTTGATTGTTATGATTTCACAAGTTATGGTGTGTCTTCATCTTTACTCTATGAAGTGCTCCAAACTGGCAATCAGGTTTCAAGAGCTAAATTTGGATGGTTTGTAATAACAAATTCTTATGATGTTGAATACAGTATGTTCCAAGTTGGTTGTAAAGATAATTTTGGATGCGTTGGGATAAAAAAAAAACAATACTGTATTTTGAACAAACAATATACAAAAGAGGAATATGAGATATTAAAAAATAAAATAAAAGAGCAAATGGGAAAACTGCCCTATATCGGCAAGAACGGCAGGGTTTATCAATATGGTGAGTTTTTCCCGATTGAATTAAGTCCGTTTGGGTATAACGAAACAAGCGCTCAAGATTGTTTTCCATTAAACAAGGAGC
>JAPLWD010000024.1 GCA_026396775.1 Candidatus Gribaldobacteria bacterium | reverse complement strand
TTGTTAATAGCGTCGTCGGCTTTTAAAAAAGCGTCGTTAAGAATATTCTTGACATCATCATAAAGGTTGGCTAAATCAGTTTGAGCTTTAAACTTAACTGAGTCTAAACTTTTTTGAGCGTTATCAACTTTAGTTTGAGCCACAGTTATTTCTTCGGCTCTAGCCCCCTTTTTTAATTCAGCTAAATTGGCGGATTGTAAATCAACTTGAGCTTGAGCTTGCTCTAGTTGAGCTGATAAATCAGCACTATCCAAAGCTACTAAAAAATCGTTAACTGCAACTTTGTCACCCACTTGTTTAAAAATTTTACTTACTCTTCCACTTTTTTCAAAAGACAATTGAACATTTTGAGCAGGTTTTACTTTGCCTGTTACGGTTACCTCTTGGACAAGATTTTGTTTTTTAACGGTGGTATATTCGTAAGGTAATTTTTGTTGGCTTTTATTCAACAAAATGCCTCCGCCAATAATAAAAACTAAAACAGCCGAAATGATGATAATAATAAATTTTTTCTTCATATTTTTTAAAAATTTAGATTATTCTATAGGTTACCATTTTTTTGACTAAAAAACAATTAAAAAGCCTTGGCTGGATTGAAACTAAGGCGTAAGGTGAGGGAAGAAAAGATATAGAGAAAACTACCCAACAGGCTCATTTTTCCTGTAAAAAATTAGTTATTTTTCAATTAAAGAAATTTTTACATTTAGACCCATGGCGAAAGCTATTTTTTGCAAAAAGGCTATTGTGGGGTTATATCCACTCGCTTCAAAACGAGATATTGCGGATTGTTTTGTGCCAATCATTTGGGCAAGTTTTTGTTGGCTCAACCCTTTTTCAAGCCGTTTTTCAATAACTGTTTCAATTAAAGAAAACTCCGTTCCCAATTCGTCGTAGGCCTTTTTTATTTTTTTATCTTTTAAAAGCTTCTTTTTGAATTGTTGATAATTTGTTGTCATATAAATAAAGATAACATATATGTTATATTAGTCAAGACGCCTTAGAAGGTCAAGGGCTAACTGTATTTCTTTTTGAGGAGTTTTTTGCGATTTTTTAATAAACCCGTTTAGAAGAATAACTTGTGACTTATGAAAGGTATAAAATATACGAATTTCTTGCTTGCCGTGAATTCTTAATTCGAAAAGATTTTTAGATTATGGCTAAACTTTTCAAGCAGATCAATTGTTCGTAAAGTTTTGGCAAGCGTTGGTTCTTCTAATGATTGGACAAATTTTTCTAAGTCTTTGTTATAAATTTCTATCTGCATTTTTTTTGTGTAATGAGATGGTTGCAAAAGCGAGGAGGCCACCCAAAAGGGCTGTAACTAATTGAGGCCAGCTCATCATTAGAGCTAAATTGGAGTTGGTTGATTCTTTTAAAATTAAGTGAATTAAAATTTGACCCATAGAAGCTAAAAAGATAAATTTTAGAAAACTGCTTGTTAAAATACCAAGAAAAACATTTTTATTTTTTAATAAATAAAAAGAAAGAACCAATAAAGTATTACTAACAATAATAAAGGGGATCATTAAAGCCAAGGGCAAAGGCAAGGTGCCAGCTAATAAGGCAATTAAAGAGGGTAAAACTCCAATGGCTACGGCCATTTGCCAACCCAACAGCGAGGCACTGATAAATAAAACAGCATTCACAATCGTGCCTGTAATAATCTGATGATGGATGAGGGGGGCGGTAACAGCTATAGCTAACAAGGCGGTGAAAGTTGTTAGAGTGATAGCTAGGGGTTTGTTGAGAGCAAGAGTTTTAATATTCATATTTTGTTATATTTTTTTAGGGGAGTATTTGGTGTGGCAGATTTGATGGCGGATTTTGGTGGTGGTTAGGTAATCTTTGTAGATTTTTTTGACGATAGGGTTTTGATGTGCCAGCCTGATAACTTTTTGGTTGTCAATTTTATACAGGCCGTTGGCTCGAGCTTGGCGGATTTTGGCATTGGTGGACAAGGGTTGGCCACCTCCATTGATACATCCACCGGAGCAAGCCATCACTTCAATACAGGCATAATCTTTATATTCTTTATTTAGCCCTTTGATAACTTTAACGGCGTTTTCTAACCCACTAACCACGCCAACTTTAATCAAGGTACCATTTAAATCAATTTTAGCGGTTTTGATGCCTTTTTGCCCCCTGACTTCTTTAAATTCCATTTTAACTTTTTTACCTTTAGTAAC
>JAPLWD010000048.1 GCA_026396775.1 Candidatus Gribaldobacteria bacterium | reverse complement strand
TAAGCCCAGAGAACCCCGATCATTATCATCTCTATTGCCACCCCCAAAAAAACTCATTCTCAAAAACAAATCCGCTAAAATTGCAATGATGCCTGCCAAAATAACCGCCACGGTTTGAACTAAGGTATCCCTGTTTTTAATGTGGCTTAATTCGTGAGCAATCACACCCTCTAATTCTATTTTTTCTAGTTTTTGTAATAAACCAACAGTCACCGCCAAAGCTGAATGTTTTTCATCTCTACCAGTAGCAAAGGCATTGGGTTGAGCTTCGTTCATCACATAAATTTTTGGCATTAGCATCCCGCTGGCAATGCACAAATTTTCCACTAAGTGAAATAACGCCTGATTGTCTTTTTCTTGAATGGGCTTGGCTCCGGTCATTGCAAACACAATTTTATCCGAGTACCAGTAACTAATAATGCTAGTAATACTACTAAACAACACGGCAATCCACAAAATACTAGAATTACCATAAGCTCGGCTAAACAGCCAGGCTACTGCGATAATAAAAACCAAAAATACCGACATCAACAGCCAAGTTTTCCGAATATTACTATCTTTTTGTGAATACAAAGTTGCCATATTTTATAAAAACTACTTGGCCTTGAGTTTATTGAGCCGCATTTTGCGCAGAGCTTCCATGGTTGTAATAGCGCTCTCCTCTTGAGTGGTCATATCCCCCAATCGCCTAAAAGAACCTTGCCCAAAGGTTCCCTCAACCAGATGAGCTAGTTTCATAATCTTGCCATTGAAAAAAGCAATGTCAAATTGGTCTTTAACATCTTGAATAGTTTGATAATTCTCGGGAAACTGCTTTTGTATCTCCGAGCAAGCATAATCATAAACCTCATGTTGAAGATAATAGCCTATTGTCCAATATGTACCACCATCCTTACTAATGTAGTAAATATCCTCCACTTTTAGATTATCGTCCTTAGCCATTTGGTGTTTAAGCTCCTTGGCTTCATCCGACTCCATCCACTTCTTTTCTTCAGCAAAATCAGGTTGCTCCAAAACTAAATCCATGAAACCAAGAGTATGATTCTCAATCACTGCCTCATTTAGTCCAGAAAAATGCTTATGCATACGATCATTGTCGTCCTGCTTCTGGCTTGATTGAACCTGTAAACCAAGACGATACGGAATTCTTCTAAGCTTTGGATTGGGCGTTTCCGGTTCCTCAACTCTACTAGGTCTGCGATGCTCAATCTCCACCGACAGATGAGACTTCATATGTAGCGTTTCATGAAAAAGACATTCCGCGAATAATAAAGAATCAATCTTCATTTCGGCCTTGTTCAGGACGATCAAACCCTCCACCTGTTTAGCAAAAGCCACCCCGTCTTCTCCACGAATTAATTTATATGTTTCGGGAGGAACTATGTGATAATTATTTTCTGGAATATCATAAGGCTCTAAACCATATTTTTGCAAAATTTGGTTGGTAGCATCATTAGCCAACTTAATTACCCTCTTCTCTTGTTCGGTCTTAGGGTATTCCATGCCCAACAGTTCCTTGATCTTCTCCCGGTCAGATTCATCCTGTTCATCTTCAGGAATTTGTAGATGTTTTTCTCTCTGAAAGCCTTTTAACCTTTCAACCTCTTGCTCTTTTTGCTCTGGGGGGATATTACCCACGATTCTAAAATTAGGTCCTTTTTCTGTCATAAAATTTACCCACCCCTCTGCAGAGCAGGTTATCTAAAAAACATAACCTCTAGAAAATGCTAAAACTTAACTTGGGGGGCGTTTTTTTCGGCGGGGCTTTCTAGTTCAAATAAGTCCATTTGTTTAAAGCTAAATAGGCCTGCCACCACATTGGAAGGCACGCTTTCAATTTTGGTGTTGGTTAATTCTCTTTGTAACTCTAAAGAGTTCACCGAGGCTTTTAAATCGGGGTATGCTTCTGATACCGCGAACAGCGATTTTAAAGTGGCTGATAAAGCATTTTCGGCTTGAGCTTGATCAGCTACGCCTTGAGCCGACATCGCTTTGGCTCTGGCATTAGTGACGTTTTCAAAAACCTGTTTCTCGTGTGAGGCATAGCCCTTAACGGTTTCTACTAAATTAGGAATTAAATCGTATCTCCTTTTTAACTGAACGCTAATATCGCTCCAAGCTTCTTTGGCTCGGTTGCGTAAGCCAACTAAGGCGTTAAAAGTGCCTCCAAGCCAAAGGGCAATAATAACAATTACGCCCCCAATTACTCCTAATATAATCAAATCCATACTAACTTAAAATCATAATAACTAGCACTTAAAGTTTGAATTTAAAAACCAGCTATTATCAATTTTATTATTACTTAGGCAAAGCCTTAATTAGCTCGGCTATTTTAGGATGCTGAACCCCAAATTTGTAATTCAACATTTTTAAAATTACAGCAAAATCTTTAACCTCCGAGGCGAAATCCTCGGGCCCCCAAAACATTTCTGCCCCTTCAACCAGTAAATTTTTTGCATAATGCTTTAAAATTTGCTGATTTTTTTCCTTTTTTAAATAATCAATAATTTTAGCAAACTCGCCTCGATCCAGCCACAAGCTACCACACAAATTACAAACATCCACCTGAATTTTGGATTTACCATAATCCACCAGGTACAAAGGTACTTCGCACAAAGGGCAAGATTTTTGATCACAAGCCAGGCTCAATTTTTTGGCATCTTGCCATAAATCAATGTCTAACCAAGCCAAATTTTGATCTTTTTTATTCTTGGCCAAATCAAACTCATCCACCTCAAACCAAGTGCCTAAACACTGGGGGCAAAAATCAACTTCCACATCATTCAGCAAAGCATTTTCTAAATCAATAGTTTTACAAGTTGGACAAAACATAAAAAATAATTAACTATATTTAAAACCTTTGTCGACTCTTTAAATCAAATTATAACTAAAAAACCTAGTAAAATCAATTTTAAACTAAGAAAAAACGAGCAGAAAAGAGATGAGAGGGGAATGTGACATAAGTTTCTCTTTCTCTGCTCGTTACTAAAGCAAGGTTCCTTAAGTTTTTTCCTCTTGGGGGAGAGGGGAAAAGGAGTGGGAACCTTGCTTCAACTTTTTTAAAGTCGAAAAATCGCAAAACGCTCAAGTTATTAAGCATTCAGCTATTTTTCGACTTTTTTATTATTCTAAAATTCTATCATTAGCTTAGAACTTCTTTAACAATTTGTCAAATTTTAAAATTTACAGGGGACAGACCCCTAGTTATCTTTAACTAACCGAGCGTAGTAATCGTAGTTAAATGGAATTGTTCGGGTAACGCCTATTGTGTTTTTTAGATCCACCGCCCACAAGCTAGCTGGATCAAGATAATTAAAGGTGGTAGCCCAATACAAATTGCCAAGATTAGTGGGCGAATTTAATAGTTCAGCAATGGTAGGCAAACGCCATTTAAAATTATCCTCACTGGGTTGAGTAATGGCATATTCAAAAGCGCTCGCCCAAGGGATGCCCGTGGTAATGTGACTCACCGGATCATAATAGCCAATGGGGATGTTGCTAGCTTGCCAAGTCAATTTTAAACAAGGGTCAAAAACACTACCATCGGCATTATTCTGAACAGCTAAATTGCATTTTTGAGCGGTTTCACGGGTAGGCAAGATGTAGCAATTTTCAGCTGAATTAATTTCGGCTCTCACTACGCTATTTTGAAAATCAACTACCCAGCGCGTATAAGAAACCTCAATCGGAAAAGCTCCTCTGGTTCTTACAGAAACATTGCTGGCCCAATAACAATTAGACTGAATATCGCTAAAAGCATTTTGAATGGTGGGGTTAGATTTGGCAAAATCAACTAATTGAATTAGTTCAGGGTAACTGGGTAATCGCCAATCGCTAAAACCAGCAAAGCCACCACCAGCGTTTAAATCAATCAAAAATTGCTTGGCTGAATCTTGATCAGTACTGGTGCCGTTTTGTGATAAAACGCCAACACCATTCTCTGGCCACATTAAACCGGTTAATAAATCAGTCACTGTGCCATCAGTGTTGTTGCTAAAGCCAGCCCTGGGTTTAGCTTGAGCTAAATTAGACAAAGCCGAAACGGTTCCATCAGCTACTTGATATTTAATCGCAAAATAGTACAGGGTTTGAGGGTCTAAGGTATCAGGTGTTTGAAAAGCTAAAACTCCGGTGGGTGAAGTGGTAGCCAAATTGCCGGTGTTCAGTTCGGTAGCGTCTTGCCAGCTAACATTGTCGGTATTGGTGGAATTTTCCACAATGGGCTTTTGAGAAAAGCGAATTAAATATTGGCCAGCTGTGTTGCTACTCCACAATAATTCCACCTTGTTGCGAGTGGGCGAAGGATAAGCAATTAAACTAGTCAGCCCAGCGGGAGGCGTTGAAGTGGACTCGGTGGAAGTAGCAGGGCTAGCTTGCGAATTAGTAGGAGTGGAAGAAGCGATAATAAAATCTATAAGGTTGTTTTGGTTGTCTATAAACTGATTGGTTGATAATTGTTTTCTTTGCAAGGATTGATTAGTAGGGGCAGGTACAGTTGAAGATGTTTCTTGCACTAAAACCTCGCCCCAGCCCACCGTGTCAATTGAACAAGCCTTAGCTTGCTCAATAGCTTGTTCTAATGTGATGGTGACACTCGTAGCAATGTTGGGTGAGCAAGCAAAAATGCCCACTGATCCGTGAGAGTTACTCAACTGATCGGTGTTATAAGGTTGCCAATCGCTAGAAGTGGTGGTGGTGGAAGTGGGATAACCTTGCAAACCAATTAAATAATAGCTCAAGGAAGCAATCGTGGAACTCGCCGGAAATTGTTTCAAACGATAAGGCTTGTTCCAATCTCGTTGAAAAGAATAATAAGCCCAATAATTTTGGCTTAAATCAAGGGCTTGATTGGTGGGATTAAAAAGCTCAATAAATTCGTTATCGGCCAATTGAATTTCCGAGATAACTAAATGATCAGTAATAATATCGTTCGTTGAAGTGGTAGGCGTGGTTGTAGGCGTAACCTCGGGCGTAGTTGTTGGAGTGGAGGTGGAAGTGCTAGTGGGTGCTGACTGGCTAGCTAAAGCTAAAGCTTGATTTCCACCGCCCGAAGCATTAACAAACCAGCCTATGCTATTAGGAGACTTTGGTGTGCCATCAATAATGGCAGAAGTTTGCCAAGGTGATTGGTTAGGAGGCACAACTAGTAATCGTTCCATAGTGCGTCGCGAGGCTGAATCGCCCTTAGGCCAGCCATAAGTGGCTATCACTTTATCCTGCAGTTGGCATTGTGGGTTAAAAAGATACAGGGTTTCACTGGTGTTGGATAAAGCACCCGTATAAATTAAATCCGCTTTAACGGTTGGCGCCGAATTATCATCGGTTCTTTCTAGTAAATAAAAACTATTGCCATTTAAAAAAGAATTCGCCGGTAAAACTATTTTGATGCCCTGATTTTGATTGATAATTTGCCAACCACTCAGGTCTAAAGGAAAGTTAGTGCTATTTCTTAATTCTAGCCATTCATCGCTGGCCGAATGGGTGCTACCCATCCAAGCAATTTCGTTGAAAACTAAGGGCTGACTTGCGGGAGGGATAGAATAATTATCCAAAGTGCACCAAACTGTGGAAGTGGCTTTAGTTGAGGTAGCTTGGCTAGAGATGGCTACGCTACTGGTTGGATTTTGGTTTGGAGTAGTAGTGGCTAAGCTTAAAATTTTAATGGGGTCAGTAGAAGTAGCTATAGTGGCAGTCTTTTGTGAATCATCCACAACTTTTTGTGTCTCGCTTAAAAGCTGATCGGCCATTTCGCTTAAATCATCGGATTGTTTAATTTCTTTTAAATCATTTAAACCTGCTTCAATTTGAGGCAAAAAGTTTTCTAAAGGGATAACCTGGTTAGACAAACTCGCCACACTGTAAGGCGACCAAATTTGGCTAATCCGAGTAATCAAACCAGCTAAAAGATCACTGCTGGTGTTTTTAACCGAATCCAAAATTTTCTGCAACGGATTGAAAATGTTTTTTTGAAGCCAAGTTTGCCCTTGTTCTTTTTGATAATTAGCTAAAATAATATCACTTTTATCAATTTGCGGAACCGGCTTATTAAACTCCACTACTACGCTCGGTGCTTCTGCAGTTTTGTCCCAAGAGAAATTGCCATATTTATCTTTAACCACTTGCCCTTTAACCCGCACAATAAACGGCTCAATTTGATTATTTTTATTGTATTTACTTGTTATCCATCGATCCCAAGGCCAAACAGTTGATTGGGCATACTCTTGATTCCCACCCAAGGAGCCTACTCCACCCCTATCTTGCGGTGGCTCTATAGCTTTTTGCGAATAAAACTCCACCACAATTTTAGCTTTATCAGCTCCCACTGGCGAATAAACAATAATGTACGGGATATTGATTACTTGGGGGTTGTCTTTATAGGATGAAAAAGCATACTTACCAATCCCACTGCCAATTTGCGTTTGATTTTGTTGAAGCCAATTATCAATATATTGGTTGGCTTGGGTAACCGTATATTTTTCAATTAAATCAATGGCTCCCGAAAAATCGCCATAAGCGACTAAGGGTAATAACTTGTAGACTGTTTTGATAAAATTTTTAGAAAATTCTACTGACATTGTAACAAACCAGTACTCCAATTCATTTTGTAATATCGTTTGCTTAACCAACATCACAGCTCCAGTTTTGATTGACTTATCGGAATCAGGATAATAAATCGCCTCATTGTAAAGATCGGATTGAGCTATTGAGAGTGGATCTCGCCTAATAATGTCAAGCAAATTAAGCGACTGCTTCTCTTTCAATGTTATTGAAGTTTCTTGAGCAAAAACAAAAAACGGAGCCAATAAAAAAACTATTGCTCCGCCAAAAATAATTTTTTTAAAACTACCAACTTTCATGCTTTTATCTTAAATCGATTGTTTTTAAAAAGTCTTCCCAATGATTTTCGCAAATACCCGCATTATTTACAGGAAAAATTGATGAAAGCCCTATTGTTTGTGCTACCCCCACAGGAATATCCAACCCAACATTTTTACCGAAAGTATCATTTTCTTTTCCTATCCACTTTACTCCCTTATTTTTACCAATATTGAAAATTTTATACTGATACCCAGTACGAAATAAATTATTATCTTGACTATTATCCTGCATAGCCAAAATTTGTTCATTTAAATCTTTATTATTTTTTTCCTCATATCCCAATGTCATCGTAATGCCACACCCCTTTATTACAAGACTACCCTTTTTCTCAGCATCCTGTGACAGCAAGTTCACCCAGTATTGTGAAGTGCCGTCGGACATATCGTTACCTTCAAACTCCACTCTCCAGCCCGCTGGTACTTTGGCGGTTAAGCCAACTTTGTCCACCACAATATACTTACCATCAACCCTATCTTCCACCCTATAATCCCCCCTACTAAAAAGCTGGGGGATTTTGAGGTTTGAGGTATTCTTTTTGTTTAAGTTTCTTTGGTAACTGCCCACTTGGGTTTCATACCAATAAAAAAAGCCACCGATAATGGCCAAAAGAATAACTATAGACACAATAATTTTAACCTTTTTGCGATTTTGCCAATGCCGTTTTAAGCCAGCATCAGTTAAAATATTTTTAGGCACAAATGATGAATTCCCCATAATTTTTTAATTTATTATTTGTTCATTGTAAATAATTAAAACCCCCAAGTCAAAAAAATTATCCCCACCCCCCACTAAAAAAGAGGGATCTGTCCCCTAATGCCGTTGACTGAAACGGTAAGGTGAGTTATATATAATCTAATAGATCTTCACTTTGAGATTCTAAAACAAGTCGTCACACCCTAAAGGATCAGATAAGGTGTGACGTTTTTTATTGAGCAAAAAATCACCCACTACTAACTTCCTGAGTATTTTCTAATCAACATATGCGTGTGAAATGAAAGAAGTGAATTCAATCATTTCTTGAGGTAAATGTTTAAAGTTTTTAAATAATTCTTCTTTAGATTTTTGCATTTTTTCAGCGAAATCATTATCGCTCATTGCGTAA
>JAPLWD010000124.1 GCA_026396775.1 Candidatus Gribaldobacteria bacterium | reverse complement strand
TTGCCCTTGGGTTGGCAAAATATTTTCCGAGAATAAAATCACGATAGCAATAGAAAATATTGCGATAACAAAAAATAGTAAAAACTTTTTCTTAAAAAATATTGGCATATTTTTATTTAATTTTAAAAAACTATACGATTTTAAATTGCAAAATAAAGTTTTTTGTCATTGCGAGGAGCGAAGCCAGCAGGCGGAGCAACGAAGCAATCTCTTTAGGACTACGAGATTGCCACACTCGCCCTCGCTGGCTCGGGCGAGCTCGCAACGACAAAGGGATTTTAAGAAGCACCTCCTAAGATTAAGCGAATCACAGCGGCCAAAAGCCGAGCTGAAGCCACAATGGCTAAGCCAATCAACGACCACACGATAATACTGCGACCCTTTTTCACTAAATCCGGGCTCATCGCCGATAACATCATAAATAAAGCTCCCACCACAATCATTAAAGTGGAGCCAATTAAAACAATCCAAAATAACCAGTCAATGACATTGTTGATTAAGTTTAAAATGCCATCTTCGCCGTCGCATTGTTTAATTTCAAACGCCGAACAAAGACATTTTTCTTTACCTAAAATACATCCCTTAGTAGGCTCTGTTTTGCCAGCCATCAACTTACCGTCTGTGCCACAATTACAACAATATTGTTGGCAATACTGCTCTAAATTATCCGCATCAGCGCAATACCCCTCATTGCAAACATTAGAGCAACAGTCTTGATTAACGCCATCGGGAGCACATTTAAAACCAACACTAGTACACCCCGTCGTCTTAGGAGCTGGCGGTGGCGTACCGCCTCCTGCCCCACCAGCACCTCCGCCAGCGGGAATTACTGGACCACTCGCCACACAAGTGCCCTTTTTGTATTCGTCTGAACCTAGAGGGTAACAACCCGTCTTTGCTCCTATAATAGGTATATCGGGTTGATGCGCATCGCCCTCACATTTTAAATTCGCACCACATTGATCATAATTTTGAGGATTATCATAGTTATCACAACATTCAGCACCTTGCTTTAAATCTTTACCAAAAGCTAAATTAGGTAAAAAACCAAGGGTTAAGCCTAAAACAAAAATTAAAACTAATAATTTACTTTTCATCACAATTTCTTAAAGAGTAAAGCAAAATGGTAAAGGCCAGCGGGTAGGTCTTTTTGTAAGGTAAAACCAGCTGATAAAGCTAGTTCTTCAACTTCGCTAACCGACAGCCGAGAGTCTTTTGGACCTAAGGGGGTTTCGAGTTTCCATTCCACGATTAACATTGTACCACCCGATTTTAAAGCCCGAAAAGCCTCACTTAAAACCGATGACTTATCATCCACCTGAAACAATACATTACAGATTAAAACAAAATCACAAGAGCCTGCTAATAACCCAGTCACTGGTTTTTCTAAATCAGCCACCAAGGGTTTAATGTTTCCAATACCTTGATGTTTCGCCTCACTCATTAAAACTGAAAGTGGTTCTTCTTGCAAATCAATCGCTAAAACCGAACCATCTTTAAGCTTTTTAGCCAAAGAAATAGCCCAGCCTCCACTGCCCGAACCAAAATCAGCGGCTTTCATTTCGTTTGTAAGCCCCATCTGATCTAAAATATCATTAGGATTAAGAAACATAAAAATAAATAAACTACGAGATTGCCACGCTCCCTCCGGTCGCTCGCAATGACTAGGGGATTACTTTTTTTCTGGTTCAACTACTTCTTCAAGCTCGCCGGCTAGGCAAATACCTGAAACCACTTTATCGTTGGTAGCTAATTTCATCACTCTTACCCCCGAAGCTGCTCGGCCGTGAATAGAAACAGTTTTAAGGGTGCTACGAATTACTTGCCCCTTTTTAGAAATCAACACTAAATCTTCATCTTGCGGTTCTAAAATTTTAGCAAAAACTATTTTCCCAGTTTTTTCATTAATTTTAGCCGCCTTAATACCGGTTCCACTGCGATGTTGTAATCTATATTCTTCCACCGGCGTTCTTTTACCAAAACCATTTTCGGTAATAATTAATAAATAGCGTTTTTTAGGATCATCCGATTTTTTGATAATGTCCATCGCGATAATTTCATCGCTTTTGTTCAGCTTGATACCATGCACTCCCGAAGCCCCTCGCCCCATCGCTCGAACATCGGCTTCTTTAAAGCGAATACTCATTCCGCTTTTAGTGACTAGACTCATTTCATCGCCAGCATCATCCATTTTAGCGGATCGTAAAACATCGCCTGCTTGCATCTTTAAAGCTAAAATTCCATTTTTACGAACATTTTTGAAAGCCGACAATTCAGTTTTTTTGATTATACCATCTTTCGTTACCATTACTAAATACTTATTCACAGCCTCTTCTTCTTTTTTATTATAAGAAAGCATCCCTACAATTTTATCTTGTGGCGATAAATCTAAAAAGTTTAAAAGCCCTCTGCCCTTGGCAATTCTAGACATTTCGGGTATTTCCCAAACAAAACATTGAAAAATCTTACCCGAATCAGTAAAAAACATCAACTTATCTAAAGTGTTAGCTGTCATTAAATGCTCCACGATATCCTCATCGCTCATTTCTAAACCCGACACTCCCTTACCACCTCTTTTTTGGGCGCGATAAACCGAAGTTTTAATTCTTTTAATTAAACCGCCTTGAGTAACAGTAATAATGGTTTCTTCTTGGGGAATTAAATCTTCATCGCCAATTTCACCTGGTTTACCACTGACCACCTTAGTTTTTCTAGCGTCTTTATACTTAGCTTCCATTTCTAACAACTCTTTTTTCATTACCTCTTTAATTTTTTCAGGGCTATTTAAAATTAAAGTTAATTCTTTAATTAATTTTTCTAAAGCTAATAATTCTTCTTCAATTTTATCCCGCTCTAGTTTAGCTAGTTGATGCAAACGCATTTCTAAAATGGCAGTAGCTTGAATAGCTGATAATTCAAATTTTTTCTGCAGGTTAATATGCGCCTGCTCTTTGTTAGCTGATTGCTTAATGGTTTTAATAACCTCGTCAATATTATTTAAAGCGATCATCAAGCCCTCTAAAATATGGGCTCTTTCTTTGGCTCGAGCTAAGTCGAACTTGGTTCTACGCACCACCACTTCTTGTTTGTGTTTTAAATAAAAAGTTAAAACATCGCTTAACGATAAAATTCTGGGTTGAATGCCATCGACTAAAGCTAACATATTGAGGTGAAAGGTTTTCTGCAAGTCGGTATATTTATACAAAGCATTTAAAACTTTTTTGGGGAAAGCCTCTTTTTTTAATTCCACCACAATTCGCATTCCATCTCGATCCGATTCATCTCTTAAATCTTTAACGCCCTCTACTCTTTTATCTTCAACCAGTTTAGCCATTTGCATTACTAGTGATGACTTTTGAACTTGAAAAGGAATTTCAGTAATAATAATCACAGGGTTGCCCTTTTTGCTTTCTTGAATTTCAGCTTTACCGCGGGTTAGCATTGGGCCTTTGCCTTGCGAATAAGCTGCTAAAATATCTTTTTTACCATAAATCAACCCACCGGTTGGGAAATCGGGGCCTTGAAAAAACTCAAATAAATCTTCAGTGGTGGCATCGGGATAATCAATTAAATGAATGGTGGCTTGCAAAACTTCACCCACATTATGGGTGGGAATATTCGTGGCCATACCCACTGCAATCCCAAAAGAACCATTTAAAAGCAGTTGCGGAACCGGCGAAGGTAAAACTTCGGGCTCCTGACGAGTTGAATCATAATTATCCCTAAAATTAACCGTATCCTTCTCAATATCATGCAACATTTCTTCACCTATTACCGATAGTGTGCACTCAGTATATCTTTGGGCGGCCGCATTGTCGCCATCTTGCGATCCCCAGTTGCCCTGACCCTTTATAAGCGTATATCTTAAAGAAAAATCCTGTGCCATTCTAACCATTGAATCATAGACTGCCATATCGCCATGCGGATGATAACGAGCAAGCGTTAAACCTACCACATTAGCCGACTTTCTAAATTTCACATTGTGCCGCAAACCATCATCATACATCGCATACAAAATACGGCGATGTACAGGCTTTAGGCCATCTCTCACATCAGGCAGGGCACGGGAAACAATCACCGACATAGCATAGTCTAAATACGACTCTTTCATTTCAGCGACAATTTCCCTAGGCTTAACCGAGCTTGTTTCTGGGACATTTGGTTGTTCTTCGTTTTTTGGCATAAAAATTATCTTTGTTCATTGTGAATTGCGAAAAGCAAGACGGCTCGGCAAGTATTTTCCTCGCCTCATTTCGCAATTTAAACTGAAAATTATTCAATAGTACTTGTGCTTTCAAAATCAAAAGATGACTTTTTTATCCAACTTTTTGTTAGCTTCTAAAACTTCGTTTAGTGAATTACGCAACTCTGCGGTGCCGGTTGAGTTTAAATCAGTTTTTAAAATTGGTTGCAAACCCAATTTGCTAGCTTGGTATTTAAAATTCATCCCTGCTAAAACTAAAAAAGGGATAGCTAAAACAGCTAAAAAAATATACACTAAAACTCTCTTTTTCGCTTCTGGCCAATCCTTAACTTCTTCCCACCAATCCTTGATTACCTTTAAATTAAATTTTTTAATTTGGTCTTGAGGCATTTTAAGGTTCAAGCACAATAATTTGAGTATCTTCTTTGGGTAAATCCTTGGCTAAAATTTTTAGCTTCTTTTCTTTTTGATTACCTTCTACCCCCATCACCTTCAAAAATTTTTCCACCCCATCAACTTCCACTTTTAGCTTAGGAATTTGATAATGCATTGGGATAACAATTTTAGGTTCAATTTGGCTAATAACTTCAGCGGCATCTTTGCCATCAATCGTAAAATTACCTCCCACTGGAATCATTAAAATATCTATTTCACCAATTTCTTCAACTTGCTCTGGGGTTAATTCTTTCTGCCCCAAATCAGACAGATGACAAATTCGCATACCTTCAGCTTCCAAAGTAAAAATTGTCACCACACCTAGCTTCTGGCCCTTTTGATTATCATGAAAAGCAGGGATACCTTTAATAAAAATACCCTTGAGTTCATATTCACCTGGGGTTTCAATAATAAAAGGATTACCCGTAACAGCTTGGCTGTTAGAATGATCACTGTGTTGATAACAATAAAATTTGAGCCTCCACCTTAGGCAATCCTAAACCCAAGCTTTCATCAAAAGGATCAATCGCTATTTTAACTTCGCTGTTGTTAGCCTTGGCTGTTATTTCAAAACAAGACTGCCCTAACCAATTGATATTCATACTCTAATAATAAATTAACATCAGCACTCAAGAGCACCTTAAATTAATCTTTTAAATTATTTTAATGCCTTATCTTAACACGAAGCCCCTTACTCTTGCAATATCCCACATTTATGGGTATATTGGTAGTATTAAATTCTAAAGTATAAAAGACTAAATCCTAAAGTGATTTAGATTTTGGATTGAGAATTTTTGAAAGATATGGTTTTAAAAAGTCTGAAAAAAATAAAACAAGATATTATCTCACCACCCAAGGTGGGCGAAATTGTTGAGGGCCAATTTTTAAGTCGTGGCAAAAGCTCCTTATATGTAGATTTGGGAGCTAAAGGTGTGGGTATTATCCAAGGCCGAGAATTTTTGCAAGCCAAAGAGGCTCTAAAAAATCTAACCCCTGAAGATGTTTTGGTGGTTAAAATTATTGAATTAGAAAATAATGAAGGCTATCGAGAAATCTCTTTAATGAAAGCCTCGCAAGAAATGGCTTGGGAAAGATTAGCCACCGCCAAAGAACAGGGCGATATTTTAGAGGTAACCGTAAAGGGTGCTAACAAGGGTGGATTGTTATGTGTAATGGAAAATGTGCAAGCTTTTTTACCCGCCTCGCAATTATCGCCTGAAAATTACCCTAAAGTTGAAGGAGCTGATCCTTCTAAAATTGCTCAAGAACTCCAGAAACTAATTGGCAAAAAACTGAAAGTTAAAATTTTTGATTTAAACCCCGATGAAAAGAAACTGATTCTTTCAGAAAAAGCCATCAAAAAAGAGGCTCAAGAAGAAGAATTAACCACTTACCAAGTTGGGAGCGTGATTGATGGAACTATTAGTGGCGTGACTAATTTTGGCGCTTTTTTAAGATTTGGTCAAAACCTAGAGGGTTTAATTCGTTCGGTTGAATTGCCTGAAAACTCGCCCGCCAACACACTTAAGATAGGGCAAATAATTAAAGCTAAAATCATTGAAATAGCCAATGGCAGGGTTTATTTATCAATGAAGGATTTAGCTTAATCTCTTTAGCAATTAATTTTTCTTTGTACATTATGAACAAAATTTTGCAAAATTTTTTGACGATAGTTTTGTTATTCGTTTTAATTTCAGCAGTTTTTGCCTTGCTTAACCCAAAGGCTTTACAAAAAACCAAAGAAATTGCCTTAACTCAATTAGTTCAAGATATTAACCAAGATAAAGTTGATAAACTAGAGCTTGCAGGTACTACACTAACCATCTATTATAAAGGGCAAAACAATCAACCCGGAGAAAAAGCTCTGACTCAAAAAGAGAACAATGGAACCCTTGAAGAAGCCTTAAGGGGTTTTGGGGTTGACGAAGCAAAGCTTAAAAACTTAAACATTACTTTCCAAAAAGAAAACGGAGGAATTTGGGGTTGGCTTTTACCCTTAAGCTTTATTCTACCCATAATTATTTTTGGGTTTTTGTTTTGGGGTATTTTTAAACAATCTAAAGCCGGGGCCAATCAAACCTTTAGCTTTTTGAAATCACCCGCTAAAATTTTCGGCGACAGCAAAAATCAACAAGAAAAAGTAACTTTTAAAGATGTAGCAGGCGTAGAAGAAGCCAAGGACGAAATTAAAGAAGTGGTGGATTTTTTAAAAAATCCTCAAAAATTTTTAAAAATGGGAGCTCGCATTCCACGAGGTGTTTTGTTGATTGGACCTCCCGGCACTGGTAAAACCCTTTTAGCTCGAGCTGTAGCTAACGAAAGTAATGTGCCATTTTTCGCAATGTCGGGCTCTGAATTTGTTGAGCTTTTTGTGGGGGTGGGTGCTTCA
>JAPLWD010000083.1:5416-8174 GCA_026396775.1 Candidatus Gribaldobacteria bacterium | reverse complement strand
GCCCAAGTCCAATGTTTTATCTTTTTTCTCGATATGTTTTTGTAAAAAGTCTTCCTCAAAATCTTGAGTGGGGTAAGCGTATTGACTAAAGTCGATAATATTTTGATAGAAATCCTGCAAGGAATGGATAGGCTTAGTACTAGGTAAAACAATAAATGAAAGGGCTCTTTCAATTTGTTCTTTAATAACGCTATCATCGGTTTCATTGAAGGCTCGATTAAATATAGCTCGGGCTCTTTCTAAACCAACTTGATTCACTAGCTCCACGATCGCACCACCCGCAATGCCTTCCGCACAATTCTTTGGGTCAAGGCTAGAATGCTCCTTGGCCACTTCTGTGTAAATCTCATGATAGCTGGCTTGGGGGCGTTGCTGAATATAATCAAAGCAAAAATGTAAAAACTGCTTGCCTTGATACATTAAACTATTAAAAAAGATTTGTTTGTCAAAACCCTTATGGCTGGCTGCCTGAATAGCCGGCAAAACCGCCCGATTAAAATCCTCGGCAAAATCAATAATCTGGCTATAGTCTTTAAAAATCGCCTTGGCTCTTTCTGGGTTCCCCTTTCCGATATCTAAGATTTTTTCTCCCATTTCTATGCCATACTCCACACTTAAAAAACCCTTAATCCCATCATGATCGAAATCTTTAATAAACTTCTTGATTTCTTCCACCTTTTCTATTGAGGCTCTTTCCAAATAGCTCAAAAAATTCCGCTGTTCCCAAAGGCTAAATTCTTCCATCTTTAATCCAAAGTCATCTTCTATTTTCTTCCGCATTGATAAACTCATCAAGTATTCATAATTATATTCCTCCTCTTCCGAATAATTTTTAAGGGGGAATATAATGTTTTTAAGTTCTTCTTCTGGAATCGTGCCCGTTTTATTAACCTGATCTTCTTTGGTATGCAGGTACATTTGGTTGTAGGTCAAAATACTACCCCTAATAACAGGATCAATAATATCCCAGTTCAAAAGCGATAAATCAAAGAAAAACTCACCCTCCTCGGCTTTTTTATGGATCTCAAAATTTAGCAAGACCTTCCTCTGGTGAATTTCATACTTATTGACATAATTGGGCGGTAAATTAGGTTCTTGATTTAACTGTCCATAGATAAAATTATCATCTGGTTTATTCTGTTTAATATAAGATTGAATTCTAGTCGAAAAGTCTTGATCAGTTTCTTCGATGATCCCCCAAAACTTGCCATCTTGATAAGTCCCGAAAAGCTCATCCGAAATAGGCAAAACTAAACTACGCAATGGATAGCCTTTGTTAATACCAAATTTAATCCTATTCTCATAAGATTCTCTAGCGTGTTTATAAGAATAAATGGTTTGATCGGTATTCCCGCCGGGAATATTAACGAAGTCTTCTTTTTCTGACCAAGAAAGGTTTCTAATTTCAATGATTTCCTTCAGGTGCTGTTTTAATAAATAATTATTAGCAAAATCAATCTCACCCTCTGCAAATCGTTCAAAATAGTACAATAGCTCATCAGATCCACCCACGAAATTCTGGCTATCAGCCATAAAATCCCTGACAAAATCTAAAATTTTATGAAGTTCAAAATTTGCCCTCTTATTATTTAAACGGTTTAATACCGCCATTTGATCAATATAACTATTGGCAAAATGCATTAACGAACTATTAAGCACCCTGTCTAATTCAGCCAATATCTTGCCGTCATCCGTCATTAATTTTTCCTGGCGATAAACATCTATTTCTGCTAAAAATATAAATAAATTTATTGTGGTTTTCTTTTTAGATTTCAAAAGAGAAATAACTTTTTCGGTGACAACTTTTATTCTGTCTTGGTCTTCCTCAATCCATTTTTTTAAGCTATTGATAGCATATCGAGGATTTTCAATCTGATCAGAAAAAAGCTCACTTAAATAATCATAAGCCATTTTTTCTTCGCTGATTTCCTCATAACCGCTATTATCCTCAATCAAATTTAAAACCACTATTGCATCCTCCTTGCTCAAGCTTTTTCCCCCGATAAAGCCCTCATCTATATCAAACGATTTATATCTATTAATAAGTTTTTCAACTGGCAGATTTTTGATAGCTAATATTTCTTCCAGTAATTCCTGTCGTTCATTTTTTGGCTCTGCGGAATTTTCTGTCTCAACTCGCGTCTCGAGTGAGTTAAAATTTTCTTTAAACATATTAGGATATTATAGCAAATATTTTTTAGGTGCGTAAGGTTGTCGTTTTAAAACGCAGTCTTCCTACAAAAATTATAAAAAAAAGAGGCTCTTGGGATCAAGAGACTCCTTTTTATCCACCCTCTATTTGAACTAATTTATCCATTTTAGCTTCAATTTCCAGCCAGTTGCGTACTACTGGGAATCCTTCAATTTCCTCTACTCCCGATTCGGCTTGTGGTCGAAAAAGCCAAAGATGTGGCACAACATCCCTAAGTTTTAGTAAATTTTCGATTAGGTTATCAATCATAATGTGCCTTCCAGTCAACGCCTCTGCCTTACTAACATTGGGGCCAACATGTTTAACCGTAACTTTACTCAAATGATTACAAATCATCAAAGATTTAGTAACGGGCGTTGAAAAACATGGCCTAGCTGAAACTATTGCAATATTGTAACCAGCGTTCAACCATTTCTTGATTACTCTTTTAGCATCAGAAAAAAAGAAAACGTGAAACCACGTTAATACATCATCACAATCAATACTAATAAGCCATTTCAATTTCATCTACCTGCCTTTTATAATATTTAAAAAACTATAAAGATC
>JAPLWD010000083.1:0-5389 GCA_026396775.1 Candidatus Gribaldobacteria bacterium | reverse complement strand
TAAAAAACTATAAAGATCCCAAGTCTAGAGTGTAATCCACTCTAATTTTTTGTACAAAATCGTGAGCGTGACTCACCAACACTATTGCCCCTTCAAAATCATTAATCGCTTTGGCAATTATGGGGATATGCCTAAAATTAATGTGATTAGTAGGCTCATCTAAAATCAACAGACCAGGCTTTTCTAAAGCAATGGCAGCAAAAGCTACCAAGCCCTTTTGCCCCTCGGACAAAGACCCAATTTTAGATTTTAAAGTTATATCGTCCAGTAAAAACCCAGCCGCTAAAGTTCTTAAACTTTGTTCGGTGCCATCAGTGCCCATCGCTTTACTTAGGGTTTCATAAACCGTAGCCTCAAAATCCAAAGTAGAAAAATCTTGCCGGTAATAACCAATCTTAATCCCCTCTTTAATGTGCTCACCCTTAGCCTGGCCAGAAGCTAATTTTTCTAAAAGCGTGGTTTTGCCGATACCATTTGGCCCAGTTAAAAGCAATCGCTCTCTTTTATTTAACTCTACTTTAACTTTTTTATTCACAATTTTATGCTTGCTAACAACCGCCACCGAATCTAATTGCAAAATCACACCCCCAATGTCTTGTTGGGCTGGGATTGTAAATTTTTTAATCGTTTTATCTTCTCTTTTCACTTCCACCACTTCGCTTTCTAGCTTAGCAATCTCTTTACGCATTTTTGAGGAAACGTCTCTTAAATGCCCTCCCTTTTGGGCAAAAAAATTAGCCTGCTCTTTGCGATGAGTAATGTCTCTTTCTAGCCTAATATTCAACATCCGTTCTCTTTCCAGCCTTAACCTAATTTCTTTCATTACTGCAAAATAATCTCCAGTATATTGCTCTACTTTTTTCGAAAAAATATCTAAGTATAAAACACCTTGAGTAAAAGTATTTAAAAAATCAGCATCATGCGAAATCACAATACAGGTTTTTGGATATTCCAAAATAAATTTAGTTAAATGTAAAATACCATCCTTATCTAAATTGTTAGTGGGCTCATCTAATAAAAGCAAATCGGGGTTTTGGATAATGGCTGAAGCCAAAAGAATTCTAGCTTGCTGGCCACCCGAAAGTTTTTTCACCACCCTGTCGTGAGGTAAAACCAGATTAACTACTTCCAAAACATTATCAATTTTTTTATCGATATCATAAATTTTTTCCGTGAAACATTTTTCAAAAAATTCTTTAATGGTTAAATCTAAATTTTCCCTAGGGATTACTTGCTTGGCGGTGGCGATAGTTAAACCATTTTCTATGTTTATAGCTCCACCATCGGGCTTTGATTCGCCAGTAATCAAGCGAAAAATAGTGCTTTTGCCAGCCCCATTTTGCCCCATCAATGTAATTTTTGAATTTCGCCGCACCGGAAAACTAGCCTCAATTAAAATTGGCTTTTTAGGTTCCCACTCAAAGGAAACATCTTTAAATTTTATAATAACCTCATCTCCTGCCATATTAAACTTAGTTATCTCAATATCTTACCTTATTTTCCCCTAAATATCCACCCACCTTAACCAAAAAACCGCCACCTGGCGGATATTTGATGCGGGGACGACCGGGCTCGAACCGGCAACCTCATCAGTGACAGTGATGTGATCTAACCAATTGATCTACGCCCCCAAATTTTTCTTATAATACTCTTTTGCTCCCTGAAAAATATTGTATTTTCGTCTTAAAAATACATTTTCCTCTGCATCTCTATATATAAATTCAGAAAACCTAAAGCTATCTTTTATACTCATCAGCAAAACATAGCTTTCCCCTTTCTTGTCTTGTTTTACATAAACGGAACCTCCTCGTATTAACGCATACTCTTGTAATTTTTGCAACAAACTAACAAGAAAATCTTTACTGCCAGAGCTAAACTGTGTTACAAAAACTGGGTTGGACTTCCTTCTTCCCTTTTTTATATGCAAACCAAATTTAACACAACCATCTCCATCAAAGTTTCCCCTAACAAAATCAGCAAAATATTGCTTAGGAATAGCTGGCAATTTTATAATCTTACTTTTTCTTGGAGTCAATCCAAGTTTCAAAAGATCGTTAAACATTTCCTTACTGCCAATCTGTAGTCGATATCGTTTTTTATGATTAGGGCAACAAGTTAAGAAAGATTCCGAAATGGTATGCCTTGAGCCAAACATCCTCTTTGCATTTACTATTAGCTCTTTGTCGGTTGAAACAAAATCAATAAAATAGGCTCCTCGCGAATTCCTATACATCGAACCATCCGCGGCGAAGTACCCTAATATGTAAGCCATTTCCCTTGTCCATTTTTTGAAAAAATCGATATTAGCAAACAACACCCCCTCTTTCTTAATTTTTGGCTTAGCCTTCGGTCCCCTCCTTAAACCAACATTCAATAAGTTTAAATTTGTAAAGCGTTCTCTTGCTTGAGAATAAATTCCTAAATTTTTAAACCATTTCGTAACTGTAGGTCTAGGAATTCCTATTTTTTCTGCTATTTCTTTATGTCTTAAATTTTCTTTCCAATGCCAATCGTAAAATAGTTGTTTAACATTACCCTGCCATTTTTGCTCAATATCCCTTATCCTTTGAGAATCAGCAATCTTTTGCATTACTTATAAATTAGCAGAAAAAATAATGAAATTCAAGCTGTAAAAAAATAGTTGTACTCTATGGTAGAGTACAACCCTAACTGCCACAAAAAAACTACATTTTACCTTTCGCTACCGATTCAACGATAGAGGTAATAATGTCATTTGGCCAATAGCTGTTTTGACATCTTTTTTCTGCCTCCTCTTTAATTTGTCTCGGAGACCAAGATTCGCCCCCCCCCTACAACAACTGGAGAATCTGGATCTCTAGATTCATTAAGCCACTTTTTTATATACAATAAACCATTCTCCATATTCTCTTTATCTATCATAAAAATCCTCCTTCATTCGTGGCAACTGGCTGGATATTTATTTTAAAACATCCAATCAGCTACCACAAAATAATGAATTTGTTTAAAGAACCTTTATGGCTATGGGAAGAGTCGAACTTCCGTCTTAGCTTTATGAGGGCTTTGCTCTCCCGTTGAGCTACATAGCCGATTCCTAATCTACTCTAACCACTAACCACTTTCTATTTAGTTGCGGGGCCCCGAATTGCACGGGGGTCTCCGGGTTCTTACGTACCATTTATTTCTAAATGGAATGGACTATACCACCCGCCTTCGTTGATAATCAACGGTTAGGCGTCTTCCATTATAGTCTCTGAACCTTGTCGCTAAAAGCGACCTTGGCTGCTGATTGCCGAATCCCTTTTTCTTTTCAAGCGTTCACGTTTACCCTCACGGGTTCCGCTGTCGCGAAAAGGGCTCTCACGGTTTTCCAGCAATTTAGAAAGTTTTTCCACAGGATATTACTATCCAGGGTCACAAGTTTTCCTTATGAGCCCGATAACCTACTACTGGTCCACCCCGCTATGCAAAAAACACAAAACAATATGCTAAAGCATAACCTAAAACCTAACAAAAATCAACCTACATCTAAAATTACCTCTTCAGCCTTATGCTTCTCTAAATGATATTTAGGATCAGCGATAATGGCACTATAAACATCGCTAGCTTGTTTTAGCTTCTCTAAGTTAGAAACATCTTCGGATGAAATTCCATCAATTCTTTCCTTTAAACTAGCTCCAGCGTAACCAGCATTTTCTAAAAACTTCTCTAAAAAAGTAACGGCTTCAATGGTTGAAACTTTCCACTGAGCCTCGTAATCTTTGTTCAAACCTTTTTTAATCTTACTCCAAGCCTGAATATTTTTTTGATTAGTAATACCCAAGATTTTTTGTCCAGCCGTTAAGAAATCTTTAGCATCCCCGTACCTTGACCACTCTAGCCACTCGGTATGTGAAAGCATATAAACAATAATTATAATAAACCCAATCCCGCAAAAACCAAACAATACCTTCAGTGGAAATAAATCACTTTGCATTTCTGGCGAAGTTAAAACGCCAATAAACTGTCCAAATCCGCCCCACAGCGGAGCCAAATCAGTTGAAGTTGCAAAAGTAGGAACAATAACTAACATAATTAATTAAAGCTACAGAATTTTTTTATTTAGCTATAATTTTTAGATAATTTGATATTAAAAAAAATAGAGCTACTCCTAGAATAATAAAGAAAACAATAAAGCTATATTTTAAAAATTTTGAATTTATTTTCTCTACTTTAGTAAAAGGCAAGATAAAAGCATAGAAAACAATACCAACTAACCCCCCGATAACACCTACTAGTAGAAAACGCTCAATGCCTGATTTCGCTAGGAGATAAATCGGACTGAGCAAGAAGAGATAAATTGCATCCACCCAGCCAAAAGAAGAGCCACTAGCTTGATAGACGTTTCCCTCAAAGCCAAGTGCCAACCAAGCGCCTAGAATAAACGCCACTAAGTATTCAATAATTTTATTTTTTACCTTTGAGTTGCTTATTTTTTCTATCATAGAATTATTGTGCGACCTCGATCAATCTTTCAATCGCCTTGCCTAGGATGAACATACCAGATTCATCAAAGGGTTTGCCAATAATCTGCAAACCAACGGGTAGGTCATTATCTAGGCCACAGGGTTGCGACATAGCTGGTAATCCGGCTAAATTAATTGAAATCGTATAAATATCCGAGAGATACATCTTGAGTGGATCTTCTATTTTCTCACCAAATTTGAAAGCTGTAAATGGCGAAACCGGCGTAACAATAAAATCAACATTTAAAAAAGCTTTTTCAAAATCTTGCTTAATCAGCGTTCTAACTTTTTGAGCTTTTAAATAATAGGCATCATAATAACCCGACGACAAAACAAAAGTGCCCAACATAATCCGCCTTTTCACTTCTGATCCAAACCCCAAGCCTCGGGATTTTAAATAAAGATCTAGTAAATTTTTTGTTCCTTTGTCTCTCTCACTCTTGCCATATCTAATTCCATCAAAACGAGCTAAATTGGCGCTGGCTTCTGAGGTGGCAATAATATAATAACAAGGCAAAGCGTACTGGGTATGAGGTAAAGAAATTTCAATTATTTCAGCTCCCTCTTTCTCTAATTTTTTAATCGTTGCTTCCACCGCCTCACGAGTTCCTTTTTCAATTCCTTGGGCAAAATATTCTTTTGGGATACCAATTTTTAAACCTTTCATTGATTCAATTGAACGGTGGCTAATTTGCTTATCTACACTCGTTGAATCTTTTTGATCCTGTCCACTAATAGCTTCAAAAACAATTTCAGCATCCTCCACGGTGTGAGCTAACGGGCCAATTTGGTCTAAAGATGAAGCAAAAGCCACTAAGCCATACCTAGAAACCGCTCCATAAGTTGGCTTTAAACCCACTATACCACAAAAGCTCGCAGGCTGTCTAATTGACCCTCCTGTGTCC